>JBMDXL010000566.1:0-21066 GCA_048594465.1 Microlunatus sp.
AGCACCCCGGGGTTGAGCAGGTTGTCCGGATCGAAGGCCGCCTTCACCTCCCCGAACAGGGAGATGGCGTCGGGGGAGTACATGGCGGGGAGCAGCGCCGAGCGGGCCCGCCCGTCCCCGTGCTCGCCCGACATCGAGCCGCCGTAGCCGGCCACCAGCCGGGCAGCGTCCTCCACGAACGACCGGTAGCGGGCCGCGCCGCCGGTCGAGGTCAGCGGGAAGTCGATCCGCACGTGCACGCAGCCGTCGCCGAAGTGCCCGTACGGCAGCCCGTGCAACCCGTAGCTGTCCAGCAGCACGTCGAAGTCGCGCAGGTAGCTGCCGAGCTCGGCCGGCGGCACCGCCGCGTCCTCCCAGCCCGGGTAGGCCGGGTCGGGCAGCGAGACACCGGCCAGTCCGGCACCGTCCTCGCGGATCTTCCACAGCGCCAGCGCCTGGGCCGGATCGGTCACCACCTCCCCGTCCACGCAGTCGGAGGCGGCCAGCAGGGCCGACGCCCGGGCGGCCAGCTCACCGGGGTCGTCGCCGACCAGCTCGACGAACACCCAGCCGTCGCCGCGCGGCAGTGGCGGCACCGCACCCTCGCCGCGGGTGCGCCGGACGACCTCCACGATGCGCCGGTCCAGCCCCTCGATGGCGGTGGGGGAGAAGTCGAGCAGCGCAGGGGTGGCGTCGGCGGCCTCGGGCATCGAGGCGTAGCCGAGCGCGATCATGATCTTGTGCGGGGCGTCGGCGACCAGCCGCACGGTCGCCTCGGTGATCACCGCCAGGGTGCCCTCGGTGCCGGCCAGGAACCGGGTCACGTCGAACTTCTTCTCCGGCAGCAGGTGCTCCAGGCTGTAGCCCGACACCTGCCGGCCGAAGGTGCCGAACTCGGTGCGGATCGTGCCCAGGTGGCCGGCGACGACCGACTGCAGCGCGTGCAGCGAGGCCGACGCGGCCACGTCGGTGGGGGTGCGGGTGTCCAGGCTCAGCTGCTCCCCGGAACCGGTGACCACCTTCAGGGCGACGACATTGTCGGCGGTGCGGCCGTAGCCCAGGGCACGGGGTCCGCAGGCGTTGTTGCCGATCATCCCGCCGATGGTGCAGCGGGTGTGGGTCGAGGGGTCCGGGCCGAAGCGGAGACCGTACGGGGCCGCCGCCCTCTGCAGGGAGGCCTGCACCACCCCGGGGGCGACGACGGCCAGCCGTTCGTCGGGATCGACGTGGTGGATGGTGGTCAGGTGCCGGGCGACGTCGATCACCAGCCCGGGACCCACGGCGTTCCCGGCGCACGACGTGCCGGCTCCGCGGGTGGTCACCGGCATCCCGATCGCGCGGGCCGCGTCCAGGACAGCGAGCAGCTCCTCGGTGGTCCGGGGCCGGGCCACCGCCAGCGGGACGACACGGTAGACCGAGGCGTCGGTGGAGTAGAGGGCCCGGGTCAGCTTGGTGGTGTCCAGGACGTCGGTCAGGCCGCGGCGCCGCAGAGCGTGCGACAGGTCGGCTGCCGGGGCGGTGAGGGCGAGTGAGGTCGGCATGATCGACCTCGATGCTACGTGAGCAGTCAGGCGGGGGACGCGTCGTCCGGCGGGACCGCGAGAACGGCCGCGAACACGCGACCCAGGGCCTCCCAGTCCTCCGGGGCGACGGCGTCGACGAGGTTGCGCCGGACGGCGGCGACGTGCCCGGGGGCGGCGGCGGCGAGCACCTGGAACCCGTGGTCGGTCAGCTCGGCCCAGACGCCTCGACGATCGGTCGGGCAGGTGGTCCGGATGACGAGGCCGGCCTTCTCCATCCGGGCGATCGTGTGGGTCAGCCGGGAGCGTGACTGGTGCACGGCGTCGGCCAGCTCGGACATCCGCAGCCGTCGGTCGGGGGACTCCTCGAGGTTGACCAGGATCTCGTACTCCGGCAGATCGAGACCCGAGCTCTGCAGGTCGGCGCCCAGGCGCTCGCTCAGCTGGGCCACTCCCAGCAGGTAGGTCCGCCAGACCTTCTGCTGGTCCCCCGTCAGCCACCGCGTACTCATATAGACACTCTATCAGAGTGGTTGACGTTTCAACTAGGCCCTGCTAGGCTCGCTGCAGTAGTTGAAATCTCAACTTTCTTCCGAAGGAGCATCCTCATGACCCAGCAGATCGAGACCACCGAGCTCGTCGCCGGCACCTGGACCATCGACCCCGCCCACTCCGAGGTCGGCTTCAGCGTGCGCCATCTGATGAGCAAGGTCAAGGGCCGGTTCGCCGAGTTCTCGGGCACCGTCACCACCACGTCCGCCGACCCGGTCGACGCCAGCGTCGAGGTCACCATCGTGTCCTCCTCGATCAGCACCAACAACGCCCAGCGCGACGCCCACCTGCAGTCCGCCGACTTCTTCGACCCCACCAACGGCGGCAGCCTCGCCTTCCGCAGCACCGGCATCCGCGAGACCGACGAGGGCTACGTCATCGCCGGCGAGCTGACCATCAACGGCATCACCAAGCCGGTGGACCTGGCGGCGGAGTTCCTCGGCGTGGCCGTGGACGCCTTCGGGGTCACCCGGTTGGGTGCCGAGGCGCACACCTCGATCGACCGCTTGGACTTCGACGTGACCTTCAACATCCCGCTCGACGGCGGCAAGCTGCTGATCGGCGACAAGGTCGACATCTCCCTGGCCATCGAGGCCGCGAAGGCCTGAGCCACCCCGCCGCCTCCCTCCGCCGCTCCCGGAGGAGCGCGGGCCGGGTCCCTGCCGGCGTCGGTGCTGGCCAGCCTTGCTACTCACGAGTAACATCAAGGTCCCAGCACCGACGCAGTGGGGGTTCAGGTCATGAGGCGCACCATCTTCGACGCCGATCACGACGCCTTCCGTGACACCTGCCGGACGTTCGTCGAGCGGCAGCTGCGGCCCAACCAGGAGAAGCACATCGCGAACCACGAGTTCGGTCGCGAGCTGTGGTTGGAGCTGGGCAAGCAGGACCTGCTGGGACTGAACGTGCCCGCCGAGTACGGCGGCGCCGGCGTGGAGGACCCCCGCTACGCCGCGGTGCTGGCCGAGGAGCTCTCCCGGTTCGCCTTCGCGTACTCCTCCTGCGTCGGCATCCACGCCGACTGCGTGGCCCCGTACCTGGTGGAGCTCGGCACCGAGGAGCAGAAGCAGCGGTGGCTGCCGCGGTTCTGCACCGGCGAGCTGATCACCGCCATCGCCATGACCGAGCCGTCCGGCGGCTCCGACCTGGCCAACCTCAAGACCACCGCCGTCCGCGCCGACGGTGCCGACGGCACGGACGACTGGATCGTCAACGGCTCCAAGACCTTCATCACCAACGGCTACTCCGCCGACCTGGTCGTGGTGGCGGCCCGGACCAGCCCCGAGAAGCGCGCCCGCGGCATCACCCTGTTCGCCCTCGAGACCGGCATGCCGGGGTTCGAGCGCGGCCGCAAGCTGGACAAGGTCGGCCAGCCCGAGTCCGACACCGCCGAGCTGTTCTTCACCGATGTCCGCGTCCCGGCCGCCAACGTGATCGGCGAGGTCGACCAGGGCTTCATCTCCATGATGGAGCGGCTGGTCACCGAGCGGATCGGGGCGGCGGTGAGCAACCTCGCCCACGCCCGACAGATCCTGGACGAGACGCTGGAGTACGTGAAGGAGCGGCAGGCCTTCGGTCAGCCGGTCGGGTCGTTCCAGGCCAACAAGCACCTGCTGGCCGAGCTGGTGACCCGCTGCGAGGTGCCCCAGGCCTTCGTCGACGCCTGCATCATGGAGCAGGTCGACGGCACCCTCTCCGCGGTCGACGCGGCCAAGGCCAAGTGGTGGACTGCCGAGGTGCAGAACGAGGTCCTCGACGCGTGCGTGCAGCTGTGGGGCGGATACGGCTACATGCACGAGTACCGGGTGGCCCGGGCCTGGGCGGACGCCCGGGTGACCCGGATCTGGGCCGGCTCCAACGAGATCATGAAGGAGATCATCGGCCGTGACCTGGGTCTCTGATCGCGCTCCGCGCTCGGTGGTCACGAGCTCCGCGCCGTCTCGCTCGTTCGTCACGATGGCGTACGACGAAGAACGTGTCGCCCGCCATCGCTCCTGCACTCCCGAGAGGCTCCGCTCGTGACCTGGGTCTCTGAGCTCGGCCGTGACCACACCGGCTTCGACCACCGACCGGGTGAACGCGACGCCGTCATCGTGGCCGCCGCGAGGACCCCGATCGGCCGGGCCGTCAAGGGCTCCCTGGCCGGCGTCCGGCCCGACGACCTGGCCGCCGGGGTGATCGCCGCCGCCCTGGATCAGGTGCCCGCGCTCGACCCGACGACGCTGGACGACCTCTATCTCGGCTGCGCCGAACCGCGCGACGAGCACGGCGGCAACATCGCCAGGCGGGTTGCCGTCCAGCTCGGCCTGGACACGGTGCCGGCCGCCACCGTCAACCGGTTCTGCGCCTCCAGCGTGCAGACCGCGCGGATGGCCAGTCACGCCATCTGGGCGGGGGAGGGGGACGCCTTCGTCTCCGCCGGTGTGGAGTGCGTGTCGCGCTACCGCGGCTTCGGCTCCGCCGGGGTGGACCCGAGCGACACCCAGAACCCGCTCTTCGCGACCGCGGCGGCGCGGACCGCCCGCACCGCCGGGACCAACCAGCTGTGGCACGATCCGCGGTCGGACGGCGAGCTGCCCGACATCTACATCGCGATGGGCCAGACGGCCGAGAACGTGGCTACCGCGTACGGGGTCAGCAGGGCCGACCAGGACGCGTTCGGCGTCCGGTCCCAGAACCTGGCCGAGGAGGCGATCGCCGCCGGGGTGTTCAGCAGCGAGATCGCCCCGGTGGCCCTGGCCGACGGCACGCTCGTGACCACCGACGACGGACCGCGCGCCGGGACCACGCTGGCCGCGGTGTCGGCGCTCAAGCCCGTCTTCCGGCCCGACGGCACGGTGACCGCGGGCAACTGCTGCCCACTCAACGACGGTGCCGCCGCGGTCGTGATCATGAGCGGGGCCCGGGCGGCGGAGCTCGGGCTGACCCCGCTGGCCCGGATCGTCACGTCGGCCGCCACCGGTCTCAGCCCGGAGATCATGGGGGTCGGTCCGGTGGAGGCCACCCGACGGGCCCTCCGACAGAGCGGTCTCACCCTGGACGACATCGGGCTGGTCGAGATCAACGAGGCGTTCGCCGCCCAGGTGCTGGCCTCCGCCCGGGAGCTCGAGCTCGACCTCGACCGGCTCAACGTGCACGGCGGCGCCATCGCCCTCGGGCACCCGTTCGGCTCGACCGGCGCCCGGATCATGACCACGCTGCTGAACGCCATGCAGCGACGGGACGTCGAGTTCGGTCTGGAGACGATGTGCGTCGGCGGGGGCCAGGGGATGGCCGTCATCCTCCAGCGGCTGAGCTGACGCCGGAACCCCGCGCACGCTGAGAGGTCGGCGAGAATACGTCGTACGCGACGCCGCCGCCCGGCCGGGTTGACTAGGCTGCGCATGACCTGCGCCGTTCGGCGCCGGCCCGCCTCCCCGTACCCGAAGGTGACCTCGACGATGATGCCCCTCGCGCAGCAGGAAGAGCTGCTCGCCACCCGTCCCCCGAGTGTCGGCGCCATGCTCGCCGAGCGCGCCGCGGCGTCCGGCCCCCGGGAGGCGTTCCGCTACCTCGACGGCGAGCGCTGGGTGTCGCTGACCTGGACCGAGACCAAGGCCGCGGCGGACGAGGTCGCGGCCGCGCTGCTGTCGCTCGGTCTGCAGACCGAGGACCGGGTGGCCAACGCCTCCGGCACCCGGATCGAGTGGATCCTGGCCGACCTGGGCATCATGAGCGCCGGCGGCGCCACCACCACCGTCTACCCGACGACCCAGCACGAGGACGTCGCGTTCATCCTGGGCGACTCGCAGTCGCTGGTGGTCTTCGCCGAGGACGACTTCCAGGTCGCCAAGGTGGTCCAGCACCTCGACGAGCTCTCGGTGGTCAAGATCGTCCAGCTCAGCGGTCGCGCCGACCACGAGCTGGTGGTCACCTGGTCGCAGTTCCGTGAGCTCGGTCGGGCGCACCTCGCCGCGAACCCGACGGTGGTCGACGACGCGATCGCGGCCTCGGGTCCGGACGATCTGGCCACCCTGATCTACACCTCGGGCACCACCGGTCGGCCCAAGGGCGTCCGGTTGGCCCAGTCGGCGTGGACGTACGAGGGCGCGGCCATCGAGGCGTACGACATCATCAGCCCCGACGACCTGCAGTACCTGTGGCTGCCGCTGTCGCACGTGTTCGGCAAGGCCCTGATCGCCATCCAGCTCAAGATCGGCTTCACCACCGCGGTGGACGGGACGATCGAGAAGATCGTGGACAACCTCGGCGTGGTCAAACCGACGTTCATGGCCGGCGCCCCCCGGATCTTCGAGAAGGTGCGGGCCAAGGTGATGACCGGCGCCCGGTCCGGGGTCAAGGGCAAGATCTTCGACTGGGCGTTCTCGGTCGGCTACAAGACCATTCCCGGTCGGCTGGAGGGCCACGAGCCGGCCGGGCTGCTGGGACTGCAGTACGCGCTCGCCGACAAGCTGGTGTTCAGCAAGCTCAAGGACCGGATGGGCGGCAACATCAAGTTCTTCGTCTCCGGCTCGGCGGCGCTGAGCCGCGAGGTCCAGGAGTGGTTCTACGCCGCCGGGCTTCTGGTGCTCGAGGGCTACGGGCTGACCGAGACCAGCGCGGCCACCTTCGTCAACAACCCGCGCGCCACCCGGTTCGGCACCGTCGGCCCGGCTGTGCCCGGCACGGAGGTGAAGATCGCGGCGGACGGGGAGATCTGCGTCCGCGGTGACGGCGTGATGCGTGGCTACCACGGCAACACCGAGGCCACCGCGGAGGTCCTGTCGTCCGACGGGTGGTTCGCGACCGGCGACATCGGCGAGCTCGACGACCACGGCTACCTGCGGATCACCGACCGCAAGAAGGACCTGATCAAGACCTCCGGGGGCAAGTACGTCGCGCCGCAGAAGGTCGAGGCGGCGGTGAAGGCGGCCAGCCCGTACGTCTCCCAGGTGCTGGTCCACGGCGAGGGTCGCAAGTACATCAGCGCTCTGGTCACCCTCGACCCGGAAGCCATCCAGGGCTGGGCCCAGGAGAACGGGCACGAGTCCGGCGACGTGGGCGCGCTGTCGGCTTCGTCGGCGGTCCGCGACCTGATCGACGGCCACGTCGCCCAGGCCAACCGCAAGCTCGAGCGCTGGGAGACGATCAAGAAGTTCGAGATCCTGCCGCAGGAGTTCAGCGTCGAGTCCGGCGAGGTCACGCCGAGTCTCAAGATCCGCCGCAAGGCGGTCGAGAACAAGTACGCCGCGGCCCTCAACTCGCTGTACGAGGACTGAGCCGTCGGGGCGGGTGAGCCCGGATCAGGCCTTCGGGCCACCCGCCACGTAGATGACCTGCCCGGACACGTAGCCGGCGTCCTCGCTGCACAGGAACCCGGCCACGGCGGCGATGTCGTCCGGGGTGCCGACCCGACCGACAGGGATCTCCCGGCTGGCCGCCGCCTTCCAGTCCTCGAAGTCGACGCCCAGCCGGTCGGCGGTGGCCTGGGTCATCTCGGTGTCGATGAACCCCGGGGCGAGGGCGTTGGCGGTGACCCCGAACTGGCCGAGCTCCAGCGCCAGGGTCTTGGTGAACCCCTGCAGGCCGGCCTTGGCCGCGGCGTAGTTGGCCTGGCCACGGTTGCCCAGGGCCGAGGTGGACGACAGGTTCACGATTCGGACCCACTTGGCCTCGATCATGTGGGCCTGCGCTGCGCGGGTCATCAGGAAGGCGCCGCGCAGGTGCACGCCCATCACCGCGTCCCAGTCATCGGTGGTCATCTTGAACAGCAGGTTGTCGCGGATGATGCCCGCGTTGTTGATCACGACGGTGACCGGCCCGAGCTCGGCGGCCGCCCGCTCCACCGCGTGGGCGGAGGCGCTCTCGGCGGCGACGTCGGCACCGACCGCGATCGCCCGCCCACCCGATTCCAGGATCGTGTTGGCGGTGCGGGCGCAGCCGGCCGTGTCCAGGTCGACCGCCGCGACCGCACACCCCTGACGGGCCAGTCGGTAGGCGATGGCGGCGCCGATCCCGCGGGCGGCACCGGTGACCACAGCAACTCTGGACGTCGTCATGTCTGGACCCTACTGATCCGACGACCGCACGGACAGGGCACCCGGGCCGCCGGTCGGCGGACCCCGTCGTCGGGCTGATAGAGATGGTCCCCGTGGTGCACCGCTACGTCTGTCCGATGCGCTGGGGCGACATGGACGCCCAGGCGCACGTCAACAACGCCGCCTTCGTCGACTACCTGCAGGAGGCCCGGGTCGACTTCCTGCTGTCCGGGCCACCGGTGATGCACCGGCTGCTCGACACCGGGGTGCTCGTCGTCCAGCACCAGATCGAGTACCTGCGCCCGGTCCGCTTCCACGACCGCGGTCTGGCCATCGACCTGTGGGTCGACAGCGTCGGCGGCAGCCGCTTCCGGATCGGCTACGAGGTGCGCGACGGTGACGAGGTCGCCATCCGGGCGCGGACCACCGGAGCGCCGTACGACCTGGCCGGCGGGGGACTGCGCCGCCTGAGCACCGCCGAGCGGGAGGTCTTCGTCGCGGACCGGGAGGGCGGGCACGACGCGTTGCCCGACCTGCCGAAGCAGTCGTGGTCGGGCGGCGGGCACGACTACCCGCTGCAGATCCGCTGGTCGGACCTGGACTCCTACGGGCACGCCAACAACGTGAAGTACTACGACTACATCCAGGAGGCCCGGGTCGCCCTGATGGCGCAGGCGCTGCGGTGGCTGGAACGGGACTCGCCGTCGGCCGACGACGTCTGGGTGGTGGTGCGGCAGGACCTGGACTACCGGCGTCCGCTGGACTTCCGGGTCGCGCCCTACCGGGTGAACACCGTGGTCACCGCGGTCGGCAACCGCTCGATCCGGCTGGCCGCCGCCATCGACGACCCCGCCACCGGCACGGTCTTCGCCCAGGCCCGCACTGTGCTGGTCGGTCAGCAGCCCCTGACCGACGAGCAGCGCGCGGCGCTGTCGCGGCTGGCGCCCGCCTGACCGGCCGGCCGACGCCGGACCAAGGCACGCGCCGGGTAGCTGTCGAGTCAGACCCGGGCCAGACTCTCCTCGGCGGTGGACTGGTCGGTGACCAGCTGATCGAGGTAGCCGGCCCGGGCCGCGGCGATGATCGGCTGCACCTTGGTCGGACCGGTCGCCACGCCGACGACGGCGGGCAACCGGCGGAGATCGTCCAGCCCCAGGGCGATCAGCCGGTCGCTGCCCTCGAACTCCACAGGTCGGCCGTCCCGGTCGAAGAACCGCCCGCAGACGTCGCCGACCGCCCGACGGAGGCTGTCGGCACTGGTCGGCACGTACTGCGGCACCTGGGCGCGGATCAGCGGCGCCGCGCCCACCCCGGTCAGCACCAGCGTCGCCTGGGACCACAGCCCGAGCACCCGCTGGATGGTGGGATCGCGACGGAGCGTGGCGTACAGACCGGGACCGGGCAGCGCCGGGGCGAACAGGTAGAGCGCCCGCCCGCCGGTGGCGGCGGCCAGCAACCGGGTGATCTCGTTGGTCTGGAACCAGTCCTCGGGCTGGTCGATCCCGCCGACCGCCGGCGCCACGAGCACGCCGGGCAGCTGGGGGAGTCGGCTGCGCGCGACCTCGTAGAGGGTCCGACCCGACGAGACCACGACGGCGTCCCCGTGCACCAGACCGGCTTCGGTCAGCGCGCGGCCCACCGCGGGACCCAGCGACGGGCCGAGCTGGTCGTCGGCGAGCGGGGAGGCCGTGCCCGTGGAGGTCGCGATGAAGACGCGGTCCAGCGCCAGCTCGCGCTCGACGGCGCGTCGCAGCTCGTCGTCGGCGTCCGGAGCCGGTTCGATCACGGTGATCTTGACGATGCCTCGGCGTCGCGCCTCCGAGAGCACCCGGGAGACGGTGGCTCGGCTGATGCCCATCCGGGTGGCGATCTCGGCCTGGGTGGCGTCCTCGGAGTAGTACATCCTGGCTGCCGCGTAGAGCACCGACGACCCCCACGGCGCGGCGGGTTCGGGGGCCGCAGAGGCCCGTGGCGAACCGTCGGGGGAGGGCGCCGGTGGGTCGGTCACTGCCGCTCCTCTCACCCTGCCGTCACGGCGTGCGTCTCTGAACAGATGTTCTGGACGTCTGTGCACCCTAGCGGCTAGGGTTCCGGAAGAGAACACCCCAGCGGGAGGAACCCCATGACGACCGATGCCGCCCAGATCCCCGACACCATGCAGGCTGTGATCTGCCACGGTCCGGAGAACTACGTCCTGGAAGAGGTTCCGGTGCCCCGACCCGGCCCCGGGGAGGTGCTCGTCAAGGTGGAGGCGGTCGGCATCTGCGCCAGCGACCTCAAGTGCTACCACGGCGCGGCGAAGTTCTGGGGTGACGACAGCCGACCGGCCTGGGCCGAGACCGAGGTGATCCCCGGCCACGAGTTCGTCGGGACCGTCGCGCAGCTCGACGATGCGGCGGCCGCGCACTGGGGGATCGCGGTCGGAGACCGGGTGACCAGTGAGCAGATCGTCCCCTGTTGGAAGTGCCGCTACTGCCTGCGCGGTCAGTACCACATGTGTGCGCCGCACGATCTCTACGGCTTCAAGCGTCGTACGCCGGGAGCCATGGCGAGCTACATGATCTTCTCCACCGACGCGATCGTGCACAAGATCAGCGCCGACCTGCCGCCCGCCCACGCGGCGTTCGTCGAACCGCTGTCCTGCGCCCTGCACGCGGTCGAGCGAGCGAACCTGACGTTCGACGACGTCGTCGTGGTGGCCGGCTGTGGTCCGATCGGGCTCGGCATGATCGCCGGGGCCCGGGCGAAGTTCCCGGCCAAGATCATCGCTCTGGACATGGCCCCGGACAAGCTGCAGCTGGCCCTGGAGTGCGGTGCCGACCTGGCGATCAACATCGCCGAGGAGGACGCCGTGGCCGTGGTCAAGGGCCTGACCGACGGCTACGGGGCCGACGTCTACCTCGAGGGCACCGGACACCCCTCCGCCGTCGGCCAGGGTCTGAACATCCTGCGCAAGCTGGGCACCTACGTCGAGTACAGCGTCTTCGGCAGCGACGTGAGCGTGGACTGGTCGATCATCAGCGACGACAAGGAGCTCGACGTGCTCGGAGCCCACCTGGGTCCGCACACCTGGCCGGCCGCCGTGCGGATGCTGGAGTCGGGCATCCTGCCGATGGACAAGATCTGCACCCACCAGCTGCCCCTGGCCGACTTCCAGCAGGGCCTCGACCTGGTGGCCAGTGGCAAGGAGTCGGTGAAGGTGTCGCTGATCCCGTGACCGTGCTCGACCGGCCGGTCGAACCGCAGGACCGGCCGGTGTGGGTGGGCACCAGCTGGAAGATGACCAAGACCTTGGGCGAGGCCCGGGCGTTCATCGACCGGATCGCGCGCGAGGCCGTGCCGACGGGCGTCCAGCCCTTCGTGATGCCCCCGCACACGGCGCTGGCGACCGCGCGGGAGCGACTGCCGCTCGGCTCACCCGTCCTGCTGGGGGCGCAGAACGCCCACTGGGCCCCGGAAGGGCCGTGGACGGGCGAGATCTCGATGGCGATGGCCGCCGATGCCGGCGCCCGCCTGATCGAGATCGGCCACTCCGAACGCCGTCAGCACTTCGGCGAGACAGACGAGACCGTGGCGGCCAAGACCGCGGCGGCCCTGGAGCACGGCCTGACCCCGCTGGTCTGCGTGGGCGAGCCCGCCGAGGTGCGTGACGCGGGGCGAGCCGAGCAGTTCATCGCCGACCAGGTCCGGGCGGCCCTGACCCAGGTGCCGGTGACGGCCACCGGCGGGGTGCTCGTGGCGTACGAGCCCATCTGGGCGATCGGCGCGGGGGGGCGCGCGGCCCGGCCCGACGAGGTCGCCCCGGTCCTGCGCGCGATCGTGTCCGTCGTGGCCGAGCTGACCGGTGGCCGACGCCTTCGTGCCCTCCTCTACGGCGGCAGCGTGAGCCTCGACAACGCCGCCGAGCTGTTGGCGGACCCGTGCACCGACGGTCTGTTCGTCGGTCGGTCCGCCTGGGAGGCGGAGGGGTTCCTGCGCCTGTGGGAGGTGGCCGAGCGGGCGCGAGGGTGACCATTCGGGCTGCACTTTAAGGTTCTGAACGAAAAGTTGTCGTTTGCAGTTGCAATCTTGTCGTTCTGAACTGTAACTTTGCGCTCACCCGGTGACCGGGACGGCGTGTGCAGCGGTGCTGCGCCGGAGCGTGAGGAGTGTTGATGCCGACGTCGCATCGCAGCAAGAACCGCAACCGCCTGGTGGGCGCCGGGCTCGCCCTGGTCCTGATCGTGGCCATGATCGGCAGCACCAAGTTCTTCACCCCCGAGGAGCTGGCCGAGGCTCTGCCCCAGGCGTTCGACCCGCAGGCCGAGGCGGCCCAGCTGTTCGACCGGGCCACGAGCGAGTTCCCGGGCAAGGCCCGCCCGCTGGGCGAGGTGGTGACCGGGGTCCAGACCGATCCGGCGGCCGCCGCCCAGGAGTTCGGAGCCATCGCGCCGAACGAGTCGAGCTGGGTCTTCGTCGTCTCGGCCACCGGGACCGTGACCGATGCCAGCGAGGAGTCGCTCCGCCTCGAGGTCGAGGGGGTGCCGTCCCGGACGCCGGTGATCGTCCCACTGGGTACGGCGATCCAGGGCACGGTGGTCCGCGACGGGACGGGCTTCAAGTTCGCCGACGCCCCCGGCCAGACCGACTACCAGTACGTCGGCGACGAGCTGAAGAAGCTGATGCAGGCCTCCGTCCGGGAGTCGGCCCCGGACCCGGCGTCGCTGAAGGGCAAGAAGGTCACCGTGCTCGGTGCCATCGCGGTGCAGGACAACGGCGCTCCCCAGCCGGCGGCCAAGCCCGTGAACGTGCAGCCGCTGACGCTGGCGGTGGGGTGATGTCGGCCGGCGTGATCGACGATGCCGCCGCGGCGAGCCCCGCCGACGCGGGCGAGGTCGTCCTCCGAGCGGTCGACGTCAGCAAGACGTACGGAGTGACCCGGGCCCTGAAGGGAGTCAACTTCGAGGTCCGCCGCGGTCGGGTCACGGTGCTGTTCGGCGAGAACGGGGCCGGCAAGTCCACCCTGATGAAGATCATGTCCGGGGTGACCACCCCGACCGCCGGGCACCTCGAGCTGGACGGCGAGCGGGTCGAGCTGACCTCCACCAACGAGGCGGTCGACCTGGGTATCTCGATCATCCACCAGGAGCTGAATCTCGCTCCCAACCTCAGCGTGCGGGACAACATCTTCCTCGGGCGCGAGCTGCGCAGGCGTTCCGGGACGATCGACTACGCCGCCGAGAGTCGGATCACCCGCCAGCTGATGGAGCGGCTCGAGGAGCCGATCGGTCCGGGAACGCTCGTGCAAGAGCTCCGCGTGGGGCAGCAGCAGATCGTCGAGATCGCCCGGGCGCTGGCCGCGGACGCCCGGATCCTGATCATGGACGAGCCGACGTCGGCCCTCAGTGCCAGCGAGGTCGAGGTGCTGTTCAAGGTGATCCGGGACCTCACGGCCAACGGTGTGGCCATCGTCTACATCTCCCACCACCTCGAGGAGGCCATCGAGATCGCCGATCACGCGGTCGTGTTCCGCGACGGTGACCTGGTGGCCACCGAGGAAGCCGCGAACATCGACCTGCCGTGGGTGGTCCGCCAGATGGTCGGCCGAGAGGCCGACTACGACTTCTCCGAGGAGCCCCGCGACTACGGGGAGGTGGCGCTGGCGATCCGGGGGGTCACGGTGGCCGAGCCCGAGACCGGCCGGGTGACGGTCAACAACTTGTCGCTGGAGGTGCGGCAGGGCGAGGTCGTCTGCCTGTACGGGCTGATGGGCGCGGGCCGGACCGAGCTGATGGAGGCGCTGGCCGGACGGGATGCGCTCGCGGGCGGTCAGGTGCTGCTGGCCGGTGAGGACGTGGCCGACCTCAGCATCGAGGAGCGGATCGACGCCGGGATGGGACTGGTGCCGGAGGACCGGCAGCGCGACGGACTGGTCCAGATGATGTCGGTGGGCGCGAACCTCACGCTGGCCAGCCTGAGGTCCTGGGTCCGCCGGGGGTTCGTCGACGGCCGGCTCGAGCGCCGCAAGATCGACGAGATGGTGGCCGACGTCAGGGTCAAGACCGCCGGTCCGGACGCGCTGATCACCTCGCTGTCGGGCGGCAACCAGCAGAAGGTCGTGATCGGCAAGATGCTGCTCACCGACCCGAAGGTGATCTTGCTGGACGAGCCGACCCGTGGCATCGACGTGGGCGCCAAGGGGGAGATCTTCTCCCTGTTGTTCCGCGAGGCCAGACGTGGTCTGGCTGTTCTCTACGTCACCTCCGAGGTCGGTGAGGCCCTGACCGCCTCGCACCGGATCGTGGTGATGAGCAAGGGCCGCATCGTGGCCGAGTTCGATCCCCGCACCTGCACCCGCGACCAGGTCATGGCTGCCTCCGGGGAGCACGACACCGCCAACGGGCCCGACCGAGAAGGAGACCAGGTATGACCAGCACCGCGACTGCGACGACGCCGTCGGGGCAGGCCCCCCAGACCGGGGCCAGGCCCAAGGGACGCGCCCTCAACCTCAACGCGGTGCTGGTGGAGGGCCGGGCGCTGATCGCTCTGGTGATCATCATCGCGATCTTCGCCGCGCTCAGCGACAACTACCTGACGGCTGGCAACCTGACCACGATCACCAAGCAGGTGGCCTTCAACGCGATCATCGCCCTCGGCATGCTGATGGTGATCCTGAACGGTGGCATCGACCTCTCGGTCGGGTCGATCGTCGGCATGACCGCGGCCGTCGCCGGCAACCTGTTCCGAGGGGTGAACCTGCCCTTCACCGACCTGGTCATGTATCCGAGCGTCTGGGTGATCGTGGTGGTCTCGGTGGCGATCGGGATGCTGGTCGGCTGGGTCAACGGGCTGTTGATCGCTCGCCTGAACCTCGCCCCGTTCATCGTCACCCTGGGCATGCTCTACGTCGCCCGCGGACTCACCGAGGTGATGCTGAACGGCCAGAACATCACCAACGAGCTCCGCGGGCAGGAGGGCCTCGGCAACACCGGCTTCTTCGGGATCTTCGCCAGCCGTCCGCTGGGACTACCGATCTCGGCCTGGGTGATGATCGTCATCGCGGTGGCGTTCTCGATCATCCTGACCCGGACCCCGTTCGGCCGCTGGCTCTACGCGACCGGCAGCAACGAGCGGTCGGCCGAGCTGGCCGGGGTGCCGGTCAAGCGGGTGCAGACCTCGGTCTACGTGCTCGCCGGGCTCTGTGCCGGCATCGTCGGCATCCTGCAGATGGCGAACATCAGCTCCTCCACCGCCGACCTCGGCACCTTCTACGAGCTGAACGCCATCGCGGCGGTCGTGATCGGCGGCGCCGCGCTGTCCGGCGGGCGGGGCACCGTCCGCGGCACGATCATCGGCGCCTTCGTGATCGGCTTCCTGGCCAACGGCCTGGTCATCGTGGGTGTCTCGCCCTTCTGGCAGAAGGTGATCACCGGCGCGGTGATCATCCTCGCCGTGGCGGTCGACCAGATCCAGCAGATCATCCAACGACGTCGCGGAGCCCGGCGAGCAGTCGCCGCCGCGAAGCAGGCCAACCGGGACCGCCGCACGCCGGGCGATCCGACCTCGGCGTGACGGTCGGCTCCCGCACCTCGACCGACCGGCCTCGTGCCGCACGACCCCGTACGGGGGGCCTCCCGTACACCCAGTAGCCGACGGAGCCGTCGGCCACCCGAGAGGACCCAAGATGTTCACACGTAGGAGACTCGGCGCACTGGCGGCCGGAGCGCTGCTGTTCGGACTCGCCGCCTGCGGCGGCAGCGACACAGGTGGCGAGGCCGCCCCGGCGTCCTCCGCCGCGGTCGCCGGCGGCACCATCGCCATCATCACCGTCGACCCGTCGAACCCGTACTGGAAGGCCGAGGCGGACACGGCCAAGGCGGAGGCCGAGAAGCTGGGCTACAAGACCACGGTGTCGGCCAACAACAACGACCCGGAGACCCAGAACCAGCTGATCGAGACCGCGATCAACGACAAGGTCGCGGGCATCCTGCTCGACCCCGCGGGGGCCGACGAGAGCGTGGCTGCGGTCCAGAAGGCCGTGGACGCGAAGATCCCGGTCGTGCTGATCAACGCCGAGATCTCCCAGACCGGTCTGGCCAAGGCCCAGATCGTCTCCAACAACGCCCAGGGCGCCACGATCGGGGCCGAGGAGTGGGCCAAGGCGATGGACTACAAGGGCACCTACGTCGAGCTCTTCGGCAAGCCCAGCGACAACAACGCCCAGGTCCGCTCCGACGGCTACAAGGCCGTCATCTCGCAGTACCCGGACCTGAAGTCGGTCGGCAAGGAGATCGCGAACTGGGATCGCCAGCAGGGTCAGGAGAAGATGGAGTCCCTGCTGAGCAAGAACCCCGACATCACCGGGGTGATCGCCGGCAACGACGAGATGGCGCTCGGGGCGATCAACGCGCTGAAGGAGGCCAAGAAGCTGGACAAGGTCAAGGTCCTCGGCTTCGACGGCAACCAGGACGCGGTCGACGCGGTCCAGAGCGGCGAGATGGTGGCCACGGTGCTGCAGCCGATCGTCGAGGGGACCAAGAAGGCCATCACCCAGCTCGACTCCGTGATCCGCACCGGTGAGACCGGGGTCGCCGACGAGAAGCAGGCCATCGACTGCGTGCTCATCACCAAGGACAACGCCTCCACGGTGAAGAACTTCGTCATCTCCGGCTGACGGTCGCCGGCTCCGAGGCTGTGTCATGATCGGGCGAGAACAGCTCGGCGGGGACGACGAGTCCCCGCCGGGCCTCCGGACTGCGGCGGGAGGTGGCGCGATGAGTCAGTCGCCGCACGACTCCGGGTCCGAGGCGCGTCGGCGCGGGAGCAGCAAGGTCGAGAACCGCAAGCGGGCGATCACCGAGGCGGTGCTGGCCACCGGTTCGGCGACGGCCCAGGAGCTGGCCACCCGGTTCGGTGTCAGCCTGGTGACCGTCCACCGTGATCTCGACGAGCTCGAGCGACGGGGGATCGTCCGCAAGTTCCACGGCGGGGTCAGCGCCCAGCCGTCGGGCGTGTTCGAGTCCCAGATGCCTTACCGGCTCGCGTCGATGACGGCGGAGAAGCGGGCGATCGCCGAGGTCGCTCTGCGCCACGTCGAGCCGGGGATGTCGATCCTGCTCGACGACAGCACCACCGTCCTGGCCATGATCGACGGTCTGGCGGAACGAGCGCCGCTGCACGTGGCCACGACGTTCGTCGAGGGTCTGCGGCGGCTCAGCGTGCTGGCTGGGGACCACGACCTGACCCTGATCGGTCTGGGCGGACGCTACGACGTGGCCCACGACTCCTTCGTCGGGGTGCAGACCAACCAGCAGGTGGCCGGGATCCACGTCGACGCGGTGTTCCTGTCCACGTCAGCGGTCTCGTCCACGGACATGTTCCACCAGGAAGAGCAGGTGGCGGCGCTGAAGCGGGAGATGCTCGGCTCGGCGTCGAGACGTTACCTGCTCATCGACCACACCAAGCTGGACCGCAGAGCGCTGCTGAAGATCGCGTCGCTCAGCGATCTCGACCTGATCATCACCGACGACGGTGCAGCACCCGCGGTGCTCGATGCCTGGTCGGCGGCCGGCATCGCCTACCAGATCGCCCCCGTCCCGCGCTGACCCCCGAGCTTCGGTGTGCCTGCCGTCAGGCCCCGGTTCGACCTCGCGGATGCGGTCTCCGCGGATCTCCCAGTCCGACCCTGTCCGATCGAACGCGAAGAGGATGCTCATGACGTACGTGTACAACGACCCTGCGAACTTCAAGGAGGACGTGCTCCGGGGATTCGCGCTGGCCCACCCCGACCACGTCCGACGGGTGCCGAACGCGTCCGGGTTCGTGCGGGCCAATGGCCCCCTCGAGGGGAAGGTCGCTCTCGTGATCGGCGGCGGCTCCGGGCACTACCCGTCCTACAACGGTGTCGTGGGCACCGGCTTCGCCGACGGGGCCGTCCTGGGAGACATCTTCGCCTCGCCGTCGGCCGAGCAGGTGTACCGGGTCGCGCGGGCGGCGGACGGCGGCGCCGGGGTGGTGCTGGCCTTCGGCAACTACGCCGGGGACCGGCTCAACTTCCGGGTGGCCGCCGACCGGCTGATCGCCGAGGGGATCGACACCCGGATCGTCTACGTGACCGACGACGTGGCCTCGGCCCCGCCGGGCGAGCAGGGCAACCGCCGTGGGATCGCCGGGACCTTCACCGTCTACAAGATCGCCGGCGCCGCGGCCGAGGCCGGCCACGACCTGGCCGAGGTGGAGCGGATCATGATGGCCGCGAACGCAGCCACCTACTCGTTCGGCGTGGCCTTCGACGGCTGCACCCTCCCGGGGGCCACCGAGCCGCTCTTCCACGTCGAGCGGGGTCGGATGGACTTCGGGCTCGGCATCCACGGCGAGCCCGGGATCAGCTCGGTGGACTGGATGCCGGGCAGCCGGCTCGCCGCCACACTGGTGGAGAAGGTGCTCGAGGAGCGACCCGCCGGGGCCGACCGCGCCGCCGTCGTCGTCAACGGGCTGGGCTCCACCAAGTACGAAGAGCTCTACGCCCTGTACGCAGATCTGGCCCCGCTGCTGACCGGTGCCGGCGTCGTGATCGTGGCCCCCGAGATCGGCGAGCTGGTGACGAGCCTCGACATGGCCGGCTGCTCGCTGTCGGTCACCTGGTTGGACGACGACCTCGAGGAGCTGTGGACCGCTGCTGCGGACACACCGGCGTTCCGGCGGGGCAGCGCGTCGGTGTCGACGCGCTTCACCGAGCGGCACACGGCGCGGGTCGATGTTCGCGAGACCGCTGTCGAGGAAGCCACCGAGGCCAGCATCGCCGCCGCCGCCGTGGCCCGGAGCGCGGTGCTCGCGATCAGTGCCGTGGTGGAGGAGAACAAGGAGCATCTGGGGCGGATCGATGCGATCGCCGGGGACGGAGACCACGGCATCGGGATGTCACGCGGTGCCCGGGCGGCCGCGGAGGCGGCCGCGCAGACCGAGGGTGGGGTCCAGACCGTGCTGACCGCAGCCGGCGCGGCGTTCGGCGACCGGGCGGGGGGGACCAGCGGGATCCTGTGGGGGCTGCTGCTGGACGGCGTCGGCAAGGGCCTCGGCAACACCGAACCGGTGACCACCGGGCGCGTCGTCGCCGCCGTCCGGTCCTCGGCGGTCGCCCTGAAGGACTTCAGCAAGGCCGAGCTGGGTGACAAGACCATGCTCGATGCCCTCTTCCCGTTCGTCGACTCCCTGGTCGAGCAGACGGAGAAGGGTGAGTCTCTGGCCGCGGCCTGGGCGACGGCAGCCGAGGTGTGCCGGTCCGCGGCAGACGCGACGGCGTCGTTGGTGCCCAGGATCGGCCGGGCGCGCCCGCTGGCCGAGCGCAGCAAGGGAACCCCCGACCCCGGGGCCGTGTCGATGGGCATGATCGTGACCGCGATCAGCAGGGTGCTCGACGACGCGACCGCCGACCAACCACTGTGAAGGAGTGAGCATGCCTGAGAAGATCCGTCTGCTGCTGGGCAGCGACAGCGCTGGGTTCGACTACAAGGAGACGATTCTCGCCGACATGCAGGAGGACGACCGGGTCGAGATCGTGGAGAACCTCGGGGTGATGGCCGACGACCTCGACGCCTCGTCCTATCCGTCGGTCGCCATCTCGGCCGCCGAGCGGATCGCCGCCGGTCAGGCCGACCGGGCGATCCTGATCTGCGGCACGGGGATCGGTGTCGCGATCGCGGCGAACAAGGTGCCGGGGATCAGGGCGACGGTCGCCCACGACTCCTTCAGCGTCGAGCGGTCGATCCTGTCGAACGACTGCCAGATCCTGACGATGGGGCAGCGGGTGATCGGACTCCAGCTCGCGCGGCGTCTGGCCAGGGAGTGGCTCGGGTACGCCTTCGACCCCTCCAGCCACTCCCAGGCGCACGTCCGGGCCATCGTCGACTACGAGGACTCCCTGACCGACTGACGGCTACCCCGGACGGACCGGGCCACCCCAGGCGGTCTCGATCCGGTGGATCAGCCGATCTGCAGTCCCGGTCGGGGTCCCGGGTCGGTGTCGTCCAGGCTGTTGACCATGAAATGCGCCGAGCGCTCCATGTAGGACCACAGCTCGGCGCTCTGCTCAGGCGTCAGGTGGTCGAGGGAGTCGACGGCGTCCCGCATGTGGTGCAGCCAGCGGTCCCGCTGGGCCGGGGTGACCGCGAACGGCGCGTGCCGCATCCGCAGCCGGGGGTGGCCCCGCTGCTCGCCGTACGTGGTCGGGCCGCCCCAGTACTGGATCAGGAAGAGTCGGAAGCGCTCCTCGGCCGGGCCGAGGTCCTCCTCGGGGTAGAGGGCGCGCAGCGGGGGGTCGTCGGCCACACCGGCGTAGAACCGGCGGACGAGCTTCTCGAAGGTCGCGTAGCCGCCGACGGCGTCGTAGAAGGTGGGCACGGCTGAGGTCGACATGGTGCCGCCATTCTCGCGCACCCGCGGCGGACCCGGCGCGGCGACCGGTTCCTGGCCGCTGGCAGGATGGTCCGGTCCGACATCACCACACCTGAGGAGCATCTGACATGGCTACTGTCCGCACCGCCAACGCCCACTGGGAGGGCTCGCTGATGGAGGGCGCCGGCACCGTCGAGCTCGCCTCGTCGGGTCTGGCCACCTTCGACGTCAGCTGGCCGTCCCGCGCGGAGGCCGCGAACGGCAAGACCAGCCCGGAGGAGCTCATCGCCGCCGCGCACTCCACCTGCTACTCGATGGCCCTGTCCCACGGTCTCGCCGGGGCCGGCACGCCGCCCACCTCGGTCGACACCTCCGCCGACGTGACCTTCCAGCCGGGCCAGGGGATCACCGGCATCAAGCTGACGGTCAAGGCCGTCGTGCCCGGTCTGACCGCGGAGCAGTTCGCCGCGGCCGCCGAGGACGCCAAGCAGAACTGCCCGGTGTCGCAGGCGCTCACCGGCACCACCATCACGCTGGACGCCACCCTGGTGGAGTGAGCCTTCCCGCACACCGACCACGTGCTCGCACACCCGGCAGGGTGTGCGAGCACGTGCACGATGTGCGGG
>JBMDXL010000567.1:0-1526 GCA_048594465.1 Microlunatus sp.
CACGCTGGGCCCCCCGCGGTCGACCCACCCACCTGGCCGCGCGCGCTTGCTCGGGCTTCGACCGCGGCGGCGGACTGGCCGCCCGCCGAACGCCCAGCCGCACACGATAATCTGGCGCCGAGGCCGACCCCCACCGACGCGGGGATCGGCCAGCACCCTCGCCGTGCACCGCCGGTCCAGCGATCGACCGCTCAGGCGCGGGCGTCATCAAGGGGCCCGCTCGCCGCCACCAGCTCAGCGAACCCACCCTCCGGGCGAAACCCCTCAGCCGGCCAGGGGCAGTCGGCCCTCGTACACCTCGGAAAGCACGGCGGTGGCGGCGCCCCAGGCGGCGGCGCGGATGCCGAGGGTGCTGGTGATCACGCGGCACGGCGGCTGGGCGAAGAGCCGGGCGGCGAGCCGCTGTTCGACCACGGGGACCAGCCGATCGCCCAGGGGTGCGAAGAACCCGCCGAGCACGATGACCGCGGGGTCGTACAGCCCGGCCAGCAGCAGACAGCCGTCGGCCAGCCGCTCGGCCACCGGGGTGATCCGCCCGGCGGCGTCGGCACTGTCGGGGGCGGCGTCGAGTTCCTCGGCGAGCCGGCGGCCGGCCTCGAGCGGGTCGAGGCCCACCAGCGCGGCGGGGTCGAGCCCGGCGGCGGCGACCACCGCGTCCAACCCGACGGTGGCCTCCCAGCAGCCGTCGCGGCCGCAGCGGCACCGACGTCCGGGCTCGCCGAGCGGCAGGTGTCCGATCTCGCCGGCGAACCCGCGCGCACCCCGGAGCAGCGCGCCCCGGCTGATCACGCCGGCGCCGATGCCGACGGTGCCGGTCAGGTAGACGAGGTCGTCGGCGCCGGCCGCGGCACCGTGCAGTGACTCGGCCACCGCGGCGCAGTTCGCGTCGTTGTCCAGTCGGACCGGGGTGGCGGCCGCGTGCCCGAGCCGGGCGTTCAGCAGCTCGGCCAGCGGTAGGTCGGACCAGCCGAGGTTGGGGGCGTCGCCCACGCGTCCGGACGCGGCGTCGATGAGACCGGGGACCGCGACCTCGGTGCCGAGCACCCGGTGCCCGGCGGCGGCGAGCCGCTCGGTGAAGCCGACCAGCTCGTCGCCGACCGCGGCCACGTCGGGCGGGCCGTCCAACGCGCGTTCCTGCTCGTCGACCACGCGGCCGGCCAGGTCGAGCGCGATCGCGGCCACGTAGTCGACGTTCACCTCCACCCCGACCCCGACCAGCCCGCCGTCGGCCAGCCGGATCGGGGCGGCGGGACGACCCCGTCCGCGGCCCGCGGCCGGCGGGGCGGGCTCGGTGTCGACCACCGCGCCCAGCGTGGTCAGCTCGGCGACGAGGCTGCCCACCGTGGCCTTGGCCAGCCCGGTGCGTTGGGCCAACTGCGCCCGTCCCGCCGGTCCGTGGGCGCGCAGGGTGCGCAGGACCAGTGCGGTGTTGGCCGTCCGGAGATCGGCGCTGCCGCTGGGCAGGACCGACGCCGCCGGGCGGACGGACGGCTCGGCCGGGGGGTCCCCCCCGCGGGGGGGGCCCC
>JBMDXL010000568.1:0-2969 GCA_048594465.1 Microlunatus sp.
TTCGACGTGCTGGTGGTCGGCGACGTGGCGCCGGAGGTGCAGCTGGAGCGGCTGCAGCGCCGCAACGGACTGGACGAGGGCGCGGCGCGGGACCGGATCGCCGCCCAGGTGCCCCGCGCCGATCGGCTCGCGGTCGCCGACGTGGTCCTCGACAACGCCACCACGCCGGAGGACCTGGTCGACCAGGTCGAGGGCTTGTGGTCCGATCTCCGAGCCCGCGCCACCACCGACTGACATACTCACTGGCAACTCACGCCCCGGTGCCGACGCCCAGCCGGCCCCGTCGCCCCTCGTCACCCAGTGCCCGTCTGGAGGAGGACCGTCCCTTGAACTGTCCCCGTTGTCACGCCGAGCTGCCTGACGTCGCTCACTTCTGCCACGTCTGCGGCCAGGACGTCCGTTCCGACGACCTCACCCGGCGCCGGTCCTTCGCGGCCAAGCCCGATGAGCCGGTGGCGTCCTTCGCTTTGGTGTCCACGATCATGCCGCGTG
Source organism: Microlunatus sp. (assembly GCA_048594465.1). Classification (GTDB taxonomy): domain Bacteria; phylum Actinomycetota; class Actinomycetes; order Propionibacteriales; family Propionibacteriaceae; genus Microlunatus. The sequence continues at coordinate 493 of JBMDXL010000568.1, forward strand.
GGGCGGGGGAGCGTCCCCAGACCTACCGGCTGGCGCTCACCATCGCCCTGGTCGTCGCCCTGGTCGCCGCCATCTTCGGGGCGTTGCCGATCGCGATCCTGGTCGCCGCGTTCGCCATCCCGATCGTGTACATCGTCTACCTGTACGACGTGAACCTCTGGGAGGACGAGCCGCTGCCGGTCACCGGTCTGGCCTTCGGGCTGACCGGGGTGCTGGCCATCCTGTTCACCGTCCTGGTGATGTGGCTGCAGACGCCGACCGTGCCCACCACGTCCCTGGACGGCAGCAGCCTGACCGGCGGTCCGAGTGTGTGGACCTTCCTGCTGGTGGCGCTGGTAGTGCCGATCGTCGGCGAGGCGATCCGGCAGGTCGGCCCGGTGCTGCTGGCCAGCCGCCCCGAGTTCGACGACCTGATGGACGGCCTCACCTTCGGCGTGATCAGCGGGGTGGCGTACGCGAGCTTCGACACCATCGTCCGGTTCTGGGACCTGCTGATCGGTGGCCGGGTCGAGGCCGATCCCGGCCTGTGGATGTCGTTGGTCTTCCTGCACGGCTTCGTGAAGCCGCTGGTGCTGGGCACCGCGACGGGCATCGCGTGCGCGGAGTACTCGGGTCTCGGCCGTGGCTACGACGGCTTCACGCCGCGCTACTACCGCGGGGTGATCGAAGCCGTGCTGGCCAACGTCGGCTTCTGGGGCGGCATCTACCTGTTCTCCTTCGTGGGCAACCCGACCATGTCGGTGGTGCTGAGCACCGGGTGGGGGCTGCTGATCCTGGGCATCCTCATCCTCCGGGTCCGCAACGTGCTGCACACCGGTCTGATGGAGGCCGCCCTGGAGCGCTCGGCCCGCGACACCGGGGTCGGGGAGTCCGGTGAGCTCCAGTTCTGCCTCCGGTGTGAGATGCCGTTGCTCGACCACGCGTCGTTCTGCACCGCCTGCGGCACGGCTGTCCGGGCGCAGGCGAAGCCGCACAAGACGGCGGTCACCGCGACGGTCGGCGCCGACCGGGGCACGGCGGCCGGGTCCGGCGACCAGCCGGCGGCCGGCGAGACCAGCGGGTCCACCGGGGCCACTGGGTCCGTGCCGACCGCCGCGGGCGGGGCGGCCGGGGACGTCGGTGCACCCCCGCCACCGCTACCGGGGACGAGTGGTGCGGCCGGGGACGACGCCCGGAACCGGTTCTACGACGACGAGGAGGGTCGGGCATGAGCCAGAACCCGCCGTGGCCGCCGCAGGGTCAGGGTTCCCCGCAGGATCCGCGTGGCTACCCGCAGCAGCCCCCGCACGGTGGCGGCTACCCGCCCCAGGGCGGCGGCCAGCGTCCCCCGCAGCCGGGGTACGGACCGCAGGGCCAGCCCCCGCAGGGCTATCCCCAGCAGAACTACCCGCCGCAGAACCAGCCACCGGGTGGTCAGCAGGGCTACCCGCAGCAGGGTGGTCCGACCGGCCAGGGGGTCGACCCACCGCAGGGTTACGGCGGACCGTTCCAGGGTGGTCAGCAGCAGGGTGGCTATCAGCCGCAGGGCGGTTACCAGCCGCAGGGCTCGGGTGGCTACCAGCCACCCCCGCCCGCCGGTCCGGGCGGGTCGGCCGGCGGACCCTCGCCGCGGAAGCCGACCGGTCTGATCATCGGCATCGTGGTGGCGGCCGTGGTGCTGCTGGTCGCGGTCGGCGGGATCATCATGGCGCTCGGTGGCGGTGACGACCAGCCGGTCAGCACCATCACGCCCGCACCGCAGCCCACGCCGACCGGCGACCCGTCGACCCAGCCCACCACGCAACCGAGCACGCAGCCGACCGAACCGTCGAGCGCGCCGCCCAGCGATCAGCCGTCCGGCCAGCCGACCCAGGCCCCGAGCGGCGACACCATCGACCTGGGCAACGGCGTGAAGCTCACCCCGGCTCCGGACTGGCAGGTGCGCAGCGAGAAGGGCGGAGCGGCTCAGCTCGTCAACGGGCGGGACATCTTCATCGGCATCGTGGCCAAGCTGCCGGCTGACAGCAACGCCACGCAGACCTGCGACGCCTACCACCGCGACATCGGCAAGGAGTACACCAACAGCAAGTTCGCCGACCCGAAGAAGGTCGATCTCGGCACCAAGAAGCTGAGTGGGGCGACCTGCTCGGCGCAGGTGACCGTGGCCAACGGCGGGAGCGCGATCCAGGTCTACATCTTCTCCCTGGTGTCGATCCGCACCGACGGCCTGACCGTGGTCGGTTCGCTCTACTTCACCGAGGACTCCGACACGTCGTCGCTCGACAAGGACTTCACGGCGATGGTCAACTCGATGCTGAAGGGCCAGTCGGCGGGGGGCTGACACCACTCGCGGGCGGCCGCGCGCGGCGCCGAGCGACCCGCCGCGAGCGGCCGCGCAGCGGAGCGCCGGCCCGGGCTGGACCGACGAGGGCGCAGACACGCTTTTCGGCTGCGAGCGAGGAGGGAAGCCAGGGACAGTCAGCGCGTAGCGGAGCAGC
>JBMDXL010000569.1:0-1970 GCA_048594465.1 Microlunatus sp.
CGGCAAGGGCGTCGCCCATCAGTTGCGCGTGCCGCAGCGCCCGGACAAGCAGCGGGACCGCGAAGGCGCGCGGCGAGACCGGGAGCCCGCGGGCGCGCTGGGCGTCGCGGAGCTGCTCGGCCAGTCCCAGCACGACGGGCACGGCCCGGATGGACAGGGCGAGCAGCAGACCGACCCGCTCGGGTGCGACCCCGAACCGGCGGAAGGGACCGAGCACCCGGACCACGACGTCGCTCAACGCCGTGGTGGTGGTGGTCAGCGTCACCAGACCGGCGGCCAGCACCAGCAGCAGGATGGTGACGGTGACGGTCACCGCCAGCCGCCAGTCCGCGAGCACCAGCTGGGCCACTGCGACGGCGGCCAGCACCCACCACAGGGACCGCAGCTGGCGCAGGGCGAAGCCGAGACCGATCCGGGCCAGCGGGTAGAGCAGCAGGACCACGGCCAGCAGGGCGACCCGCTGCCACCACGCCCCGAGCAGCTGGCAGCCGACCGCCAGGGCGATCAGACCGAGCAGCTTGGCCCCGGCCGGGGCCCGGTGCAGGAACGACTCCCCCGGCACGGCCAGGCCGAGCAGACTCACCGACCGGCCGCCATCAGCCGCCGGTAGTGGTCGACGGCCGCAGCCGGGGTGTCGTCCGCCACCAGCCGTCCCTGGTCGAAGACCAGCACCCGGTCGTAGTCGGCCAGCAGGTCGAGCTGGTGGGTGAGCAGCACCACCTGCTCGCTCAGCCCGGCCACGAGATCGGCGACCCGGGCGGAGTTGCGCAGGTCGAGCAGGGTGGTCGGCTCGTCCAGCACCACCAGGGCCGGCCGGGTGACCAGCACCGAGGCCAGCGCCAGCAGCTGCTTCTGGCCACCGGACAGCAGGTGGGCCGGGTGCTCGGCGTGGCCGTCCAGCCCGAAGCGGACCAGCACCTCGCGGACCCGGTCCTGCAGCGCGCGGCCGCGCAGGTCCCCGCGGCGCAGGCTGAAGGCGACGTCCTCGGCCACCGTGGGCATCACGATCTGGGCGTCGGGGTCGGTGAAGCAGAAGCCGACCAGCCGGCGGACCTGCTTGCCGTCCCGGCGGGTGTCGTGGCCGTCGATCGTCACCGTCCCCGCCTGGGGCAGGACCAGCCCGTTCAGCAGCCGGGCGAAGGTCGACTTGCCCGACCCGTTGGCCCCGACCACCCCGATCCGGTGCTCGTCCAGGGTGACGGTCACGTCCTGCAGGACGGGTCGGCGCTGGCCGGGGTAGGTGTGCCCGACCCGGTCGACGACGATCAGCGGCACGACTCCACCACCATCGCCACGCCCTGACCGCCGCCCACGGCGATGGCGGCCAACCCGAGGGCGCCACTCCGGCCGGTGCGGACCAGCTGGGAGAACAACCGGACGGCCAGCACCGCCCCCGACGCGCCCCACGGGTGGCCGAGGGAGAGCGCCCCGCCCTCCACGCAGACCCGCTCGGGATCGAGGTCGAGGGCGTCGCAGCAGGCCAGCACCTGACCGGCGAAGGCCTCGTTGAGCTCGATCACGGCCAGGTCGTCCAGCCCCAGCCCGGCCCGGTCGAGGGCCGTCCGCACGGCGGGCACGAGACCCAGTCCGGGCGTGGCGGGTGAGACCCCGACGGTGGCCGAGGCCAGCACCCGCAGTCCGGGCAGCCCGCGCCGGACCCGGTCGGCCTCGCTGACCAGCGCAACCGCCGCGGCGCCGTCGTTGATGCCGCAGGACGTGCCGGCGGTGGCGGTGCCGTCGGCGGTGAAGACCGGGCGCATCCGGGCCAGCCGCTCCGGGGTCAGTCCGGCCCGCGGACGCTCGTCGGCCCGCAGCCCGCCGACGGCGACCAGCTCGGCGTCGCACCGGCCCGCGGCGGCGGCCGCCACGGCTCGTCGGTGCGAGCGCACGGCGCACGCGTCCGGCCGCGCGCGGCTCACCCCCGCGCCGGCGGCCACCGCGTCGGCGGCCTCCCCCATCGCGGGGTCCGC
>JBMDXL010000057.1:0-6222 GCA_048594465.1 Microlunatus sp.
GTGGGCGCCACGTTGAAGTCCGGTCCGGGCAGCTCGCCGAGGATCTCGTCGATGTCGAACTCCTGGACCAGCGTCTCCGGGCGTGAGCTCGAGGCATACCGACCGCACATGCCGGTGACGTTACCGGCCGACTCCGACACTCCCCCCTGTTGGTCTGGCACCCCCGGCACGGTAGGAATGGTCCATGACGTTGTTGCGCTCCACCGCACGCACCATGCTGGCCTCGTACTTCGTGGTCAGCGGACTGAAGGCCGTGCGCGATCCCGAGTCCCTGGTCCCCGCCGCCGAGCCGCTGGTCGACGGTGTCGTCCCGACGGTGCAGCGCTTCGCCCCGGAGCAGGTCGCCAGCCTGGTGCCGACCGACGCGAAGTCGTGGGTGCGCATCAACGGTGCGCTCGAGCTGGTCGGCGGCATCGCGCTGGCCACGGGCAAGGGCCGCCGCCTCGGGGCTGCCCTGCTGGCCCTGTCGCTGGTGCCCACCACCATCGGCAAGTACCCGTTCTGGAGCCGCAGCGACCCGGCCGAGCGGGCGGCCGACCGTGACCACTTCCTGAAGAACGTCAGCCTGCTGGGCGGCGTGCTGATCGCCTCGCGCGACACCGAGGGCAAGCCGAGCCTGGGCTACCGGGCCCACAAGGGCGGCCAGGCGCTGGCCAAGAACACCAACGCGATCGCCGCGGACACCAAGAAGGCCGGCCGCAAGGTCGCCAAGGAGACCCGCGAGCTGACCGACTCGGCGCTGGCCGAGGGAGCCCTGCTGGTGGGTGCCCTGGTCGGCACCACCGGCAAGAACCGGAAGAAGATCAAGAAGCAGATCGCCGCGGCCAAGAAGACGGCCACTCGGCAGGCCGCCGAGGCCAAGCAGGCCGCGACCAAGGCCGCCAAGCAGGCCCGCAAGGACGCCGGCAAGGTGGCCAAGCACACCGGCCGGGACGCCGGCAAGCAGCTGGAGGCGGCCAAGAAGGAAGCGGCCAAGCAGATCGCCGCCGCCAAGAAGTCGGCGCAGAAGTTCGCCGAGAACATCGAGCTGGGCGAGAACTGATCCCGGGGCGGGGCCCGGTCCAGGCTCTCCGGTCCGGGCCCGGCCCGGTCGGCCTCGCGTAGACTCCCCCGCTGTGTCGACCACCCCGCTCCCCCCGCGACCCACCTCGTCCCACCACGCCCCCAGCGGCGCCTGGCCCGCTCCGACGGCGCCGGTGCCGATCCGGGCGACGGTACGGGTGCCCGGGTCGAAGTCGGAGACCAACCGCGCGCGGGTGCTGGCCGCGCTGGCCGCCGGCCCTTCCACGATCACCAACGGTCTGGATGCCCGCGACACCCGCCTGATGCGCGACGGTCTGCGGAGCCTCGGGGTCGACGTCGACGACAGCGGTGACAGCTGGCGGATCACCCCACCCACCACCTTCACCGGGGGCGGCACCGTGGACTGCGGCCTGGCCGGCACCGTGATGCGCTTTCTCCCCCCGCTCGCCGCGCTGGCCGACGGACCGGTGGCCTTCGACGGTGACGAGCAGGCGTACGCGCGACCGATGGGTCCGCTCCTGGACGGGCTTACCGCCCTCGGCGTCGACGTCGAGGGTCAGGCACTCCCCTTCACCGTGACCGGCAGCCCGGCCCTGGCCGGTGGACCGGTCACCATCGACGCCGGCACCTCGAGCCAGTACGTCTCCGGGTTGCTGCTGATCGGCGCCCGGCTGGCCGCCGGCCTCGACCTGCGCCACGCCGGCGGCGACCTGCCGTCCCGGCCGCACATCGCCATGACCGTGGCCATGCTGCGGGCGCGCGGGGTCGAGGTCGACGACAGCGAGACCGACCGCTGGGTGGTCCGGCCCGGGTCGGTCGCGCCGGTCGACGTGACCGTCGAGCCCGACCTGTCCAACGCCGCGCCGTTCCTGGCCGCCGCCGCCCTCACCGGCGGTTCGGTGACGGTCCCGCACTGGCCGGCCGAGACCCTCCAGCCGGGGGCGGCGGTGCCGCACATCCTGCAGCAGTTCGGCGCCGACATCACCTACGAAGACGACGGTGCGCTCACCGTGACCGGCACCGACGAGATCGACAGCATCGAGATCGACCTGCGGGACGCGAGCGAGCTCACCCCGGTGGTGGCCGCGGTGGCCGCGCTGGCCGCCGACACCAGCCACATCCACGGAGTCGGTCACATCCGCGGGCACGAGACCGACCGGCTCGCCGCCATCGCCGCCGAGCTGGAGACGCTGGGGGCCAAGGTGAAGATCACCGACGACGGTCTGGTCATCCACCCGCGGCTGCTCGGCGGCGGCACCTGGCACACCTACGCCGACCACCGGATGGCCCAGGCCGGTGCCCTGCTCGGGCTGGGCGTCGCCGACGTGGTCCTGGACGACGTCGCCTGCACCGACAAGACCATGCCCGAGTTCGTCCCGCTGTGGACGGGCATGCTGGCCGAGGCGACCGACGAGTCCGCCACCGAGATCGCCGCCGACCCCGACGCCGCTCCCCGGTGAACCAGCCGGGTCACCGCGCGTGACGTCCCGCGGTCTCTACACCGACGAGCACGCCGCCTTCGAGCGGCCGCGCCGTCGGACCCGCCCCCGGACCAAGGACCACCCGGACTACTCCGCGGCCGCCGTCGGCGTGGTGATCACCGTCGACCGCGGCCGCTACCGGCTGGTGGTGGAGGACCGCGAGGTGGTGGCCACCAAGGCCCGGCAGCTGGGACGCACCGGGGTCATCGTCGGCGACGAGGTCCGGGTCGTCGGCGACACCAGCGGCGACGAGGGCACCCTGGCCCGGATCGTGGCCGTGGAGGAGCGGCGCACGGTGCTGCGCCGGACGGCCGACGACGACGACCCGTACGAGCGCCCGATCGTGGCCAACGCCGACCAGCTGGTGATCGTCACCGCGCTGGCCGACCCGCCACCCCGGACCGGCATGATCGACCGGATCCTGGTCGCCGGCTTCGACGCCGGGCTGGCGCCGCTGCTGTGTCTGACCAAGGCCGACCTGGCCTCGCCGGACGTCCTGCTGGCCCAGTACGGACCTCTCGACGTGGCCATCGCCGTCACCCGGCCGGGCGCCGACCTGACCGATCTGCGGCAGACCCTGGCCGGCCGCCGCAGCGTCTTCGTGGGCCACTCCGGGGTCGGCAAGTCGACACTGGTGAACGCGCTGATCCCCGGGGCACTCCGGGCGACCTCGCACGTGAACGAGGTGACCGGTCGGGGTCGCCACACCTCCTCGTCGGCGATCGCCCTGCGGCTTCCCGCCGACCCCGCTGTCGACGGTGATCCGGGCTGGGTCATCGACACTCCCGGGGTCCGGTCCTTCGGTCTGAGCCACGTCAGCCCGGAGCGGATCGTGGCCGCGTTCGACGACCTGGCCGAGCTGGTCACCCGGTGCCCGCGAGGGTGCACCCACACCGCGACCGAGCCCGAGTGCGCGCTGGACGACGCGGTCGACCGGGGCGAACTGGCCCCCGTGCGGCTGGAGTCGTTCCGCCGGATGCTCGGGTCGGGCCAGTAGCGTACGAGGCATGTCCGGAACTCCCACCCCCGCAGCGACGTTGAGTGATTCGGCGTTCCGCAACCTGACCGACGACCTGCGGCTGGCGCACCTGCTGGCCGACGACGCCGACTCGATCACCACGAACCGGTTCAAGGCCCTCGATCTGCACGTGGTCGCCAAGCCCGACCTGACCCCCGTCTCCGACGCCGACACCGCCGTCGAGGAGGCCCTCCGCCGCACCCTCGGTCGGGCCCGGCCCCGGGACGCCGTGCACGGCGAGGAGATGGCCGACACCGGCTGGGGCCCGCGGCGCTGGGTGATCGACCCGATCGACGGGACCAAGAACTTCGTCCGCGGGGTGCCGGTCTGGGCCACCCTGATCGCGCTGATGATCAACGACGAGGTGGCCGTCGGGGTGGTCTCCGCCCCGGCGCTCGGGCGCCGCTGGTGGGCCAGCCTGGGCGGTGGGGCGTACGCGGGCAAGTCGCTGATGTCGGCCAGCCCCTGCCGGGTCTCCGACGTCGCCGCCATCGAGGACGCCTCACTCAGCTACTCCTCCATCCCCGGCTGGGTGGAGTCCGGCCGCGGCCAGCAGTTCGTCGACCTGATGCGGGGCTGCTGGCGGAGCCGTGCGTACGGGGACTTCTGGTCCTACATGCTGCTGGCCGAGGGCGGCGTGGACATCGCCTGCGAGCCGGAGCTCGCCCTGCACGACATGGCCGCCTGCTCGATCGTGGTCACCGAGGCCGGGGGCCGGTTCACCGACCTCGACGGCGTGCCCGGACCGCGGGGGGCGAACGCCGTGGCCACCAACGGTCGCCTGCACGATCTCGTGCTGGACCAGCTGTCCCTGGCCGACGAGGAGTCCTGACCGGTCCGCGACGGTGCCGGCGCGCCGCCGCGGGGGCCAGGGCAGAATGACGCCATGCAGCTGACCCACACCTTCGCCATCGACACGGGGGTCGACCAGGTCTTCGCCGTCTTCGGACGTCTCGACCTGCTGGCTCCCTGCTTCCCGGGGGCCACGGTGTGGGGCCGCGACGGTGAGGTCTACCACGGGGCGGTCAAGATCAAGTTCGGACCGTTCCCGCTCGTCTTCGAGGGCACCGCGCGGGTCGTGCGGGCCGACGTGACCGAGCGTCGGCTGGTGGTTAAGGCGAACGCCCGGGACCGGCGCGGGGCGGCGGCCGGGTCGGCCACCGTCACCGCCACCTTCCGGGCCGAGGGGTCCGGCACCCGGGTCGAGGTCGGCACCGATCTCGAGCTCACCGGTCGACCGGCCCAGCTCGGCGCCGGCGCCATCTCCTCGGCCAGCAACCGGCTGGCCGACCAGTTCATCGGCTGCATCAGCGCCAAGCTGGCGGCGGGACTGACGGCCGAGCCTGTCGGTTCGGAGCCGCCCGCAGCCACCGCCGGGAGCGGGGACGCCGGGCGGACCGACACCGCCGCGCCGCCGTCGCGACCCGACTACGCCTACCGCCCCCCGAGCACGTCCCAGTCCGCCCCGCACCTGCAGGTGCTGCCCGACGTCGCCCGCACCTGGCTGCCCTGGGTGGGTGGCGCGGTCGGCGGGCTGGCCGTGCTGGCCCTGGTCATCGGCTGGCTGCGGCGGCGCTGAGCCGGAGGACCGGTGGCCGGACGGACGCGCTACGAGGCGAACGTCTGCGTGCTGCTGCGCCGGGCGGGACGCTGGCTGCTGACCGTCCGCGGTCCCGACGTGGCGTACGCGCCCGGGGCCATCGGGATGGTCGGCGGGCACGTCGAGCCGGCCGTCGGGCCCGGCATCCTCGAGGAGACCGCCCGGCGGGAGGCCCGGGAGGAGACCGGTCTCGAGCTCGAAGGGGTGGCGCTGCACTACCTGGCCAGCGAGCTCTACCTCGGTGCCGACGACCAGCCGGTGCTGACAGTCACGTACGTCGGCGAGCTGCCGCCGGGACCCGAACCACGCGTCGCCGACCCGGAGGAGCTGACGGCGGTCGGCTGGTGGACGACGGCCGAGCTGGCGGCCGCCGCGGCCTGCCCGCCCTGGCTGCCGCCCCTGGTGGCGGACGCCGAGGACCTGCTGGACCGCGTCAGCCGGCGATGACCCGGAGGCGTACGGTCTCGGGCAGGTCGCGCAGCTTGGCCACGGCCTCCTCGGCCAGCGGACCGCTGACGTCGGTGATCACGTACCCGAGGTCGCCCCGGGTGGACAGGGTCTGGCCCTCGATGTTGACCCGGCTGTCGGCCAGCACGCCGTTCACCGTGGCCAGCACCCCCGGCACGTTCTGGGGCACGTGCAGGATCCGCGTCCGGTCACCGCGGTCGGTGGCCACCGGCGGCAGGTTGACCGACATCGAGGTGTTGCCCGCGGCCACGTAGTCGCGGAGCTTGCCGGCCACGAAGCGACCGATGTCCTCCTGGGCCTCCTGGGTCGACCCGCCGATGTGCGGGGTGAGGATCACGTTGGGGAGGCCCTGCAGGCAGGAGGTGAACGGGTCGCCCACCGTCTTGGGCTCCTCGGGGAAGACGTCCACGGCGGCGCCGGCCAGGTGGCCGCTGAGCAGGTGGTCGCGCAGCGCCTCGTGGTCCACGACGACCCCGCGGCACAGGTTGAGGAACAGGCTGCGGGGCCGCATCATGGCGAACTGCTCCCGACCGAACAGACCGGCGTTGCCGGGCCGCCCGTCGACGTGCAGCGAGATCGTCTCGGCCTCGGCCAGCAGCTCCTCGAGGCTGTGGCAGCGGCGGGCGTTCCCC
>JBMDXL010000570.1:0-2016 GCA_048594465.1 Microlunatus sp.
GCCGTGGCGGTCACCCTGGTGGCTACCCGGTTCTTCCGGTGGGACACCGCCTGACCTACCCGGAGGTGGACGGGCGGAGCCGGTCTCAGGCGAAGTCGCCGGCGGCCCGGCGCACCTTGGTGAGCAGCCCGGACAACTGCCGAAGTTCGCCGGAGTCCAGGCCGACGAAACCGAAGTCGGCGGTGGTGACCGCCTCGGTGGCGGCGCCCAGACGTTCACGGCCCAGATCGGTGAGCTCGACCAGGGTGGTGCGGCGGTCGCTGGGATGCGGGAGCCGGCGGGCCAGGCCATCGGCCTCCAGGCGGTCGACGATGTTGGTGATCGACGTGGGGTGCAGCTGGAGCCGCTCGCCCATCATCCGCATCGGCAGCGAGCCGCGCTGCGAGAAGCTGAGCAGCACCAGGGCTTCGTAGCGGGCGAAGGTGAGCCCGTGCCGCTTGAGCCGGTCGTCCACCGCGGCCTGCAGGATCTGCTGCACCCGCATGACGTTGGTGACGGCTTCCATCGAGTCGCTCGTGCCGATCCGCTCGGACCACGTCTGCGCTGCCTTGGCGATGGGATCGAAGGGCAGGGCGGGAGCGGACACGTTCGCGGTCATTACCGCACAGTAGCAATCCGGCATTCCCGATTCGGGGGCAGTTGTGGCCGACCCGGCGAGCCGGGGCCCGACCGTCCGGTTCCGACGGTGGTCGGTCGGCCGCCCGGGCGTCACCCGATGGTCGGGCCCGTGAGCGTCGACACCTCTGCCGTCAGCGAACCCGGCTGCCGACCGTCGGCGGGGGAGAAGTAGCGTCAACGCCAGACACCGGTCTCTCGGGCCGGTCGGACGAGCAGGGGGCTGGATGGGCCAGACCGAGGCGCAGCGGAGCACGCCGGTGACGGCACCGGTGCCAGCTCTTGGTCGTGCTGCCCGTGCCGCCGTGGTGCTCGCGCCGGTCTCCGCCGCCCCCGCTGTCCCGGTCCGGCTCACGTTCCGTCAGGCCGTCGGCCGGGTGCTGCGGGCCGAGCGCCGCAGCCAGGCCCGCACCCTGCAGGACGTCGCCGACGCCGCCCAGGTGTCGCTGGCTTTCCTCTCCGAGATCGAACGCGGGCGTAAGCAGCCGTCGTCGGAGGTGCTGGCCGCGTTGAGTCGCGCCCTGAAGATGGACGTCGCCGATGTCGTCGCCCGCACCGCCGACGAACTGCGTTCGGCCGCCCGCACCGGCGGACCCCAGCTGCGGGCCGCCTGACCCACCACGTGGTCGTGGCCGCCGACCGGCCACGCCGACCGCGTGGGAAGATCGCAGTCATGTCACGACCGCAGTCCCGCTCCCAGGCCCAGGCCATGTCGGCCGCCTTCTCCGGGGCCGTCGACCTGTCCGCGTTGAAGGCCCGCCCCGCCGCCGGACCGGCAGCGGCCGGGTCCCCCGCTCCGGCGCCCGGCCCCGCATCCGCCTACGTCGTCGACGTGACCGAGGCGACGTTCGCCGATGTCGTCCAGGCCTCGACGTCCGTGCCCGTACTGGTCGACCTGGGCGCCTCCTGGTCGGCCGAGAGCCAGCAGCTCACCGCCACCCTGACCACCCTCGCCGAGAACGCCGGCGGTACCTTGATCCTGGCCCGCGTAGACGCCGATGCGAGCCCGCGGGTCGCGCAGGCTCTCGCGCAGGCAGTGGGCGCCCAGGCCATCGCGATCGTCATCGCCCTGGCCGCCGGGCAGCCGGTGGCCGCGGTCGGACCGCAACCCGAGCCCCGGGTGCGGGACTGGATCGCCCAGCTCCTGGGGGCCTTGCGCGATCAGCTGCCGGGTATCCGACCGGCCGAGGAGGCGCTGGCCGCCGCCGGCGGCGACGAGGTCGAGCCCGAGCCGGAGGACCCACGGTTCGTCGCGGCCGAGGAAGCCCTCGCTGCCGGCGACTTCGCTGCCGCCGCCCAGGCCTACCAGGCCATCCTGGACGTCGAGCCGGCCAACGCCGACGCGCAGGCCGCCCTCGCCCAGACCGGCCTCCTCGCCCGGGTCACCGAGGCACCGGCCGA
>JBMDXL010000571.1:0-3453 GCA_048594465.1 Microlunatus sp.
GTGGCCGGGACCGAAGTAGAAGACCTTGCCGCGTCCCCGCCGGAAGGTCAGCCCGGACCGGAACACCTCCCCGCCGTCGAAGGCGGAGATGAAGACCGTCTCGTCGACCTGGTCGACGTCGAACGGCTCGCAGTACATCTCCGAGTCCGGCACCACCACCGGGTGCGGGATGCCCTGCACGATCGGGTGGCCGGCGGTCGCGGTCCAGACCAGCTCGCGGCCGCCGTGACGGAAACCGAAGCTGCGACCGGTGGTGCCGACCACGGCGCGGAACGGCTTGGAGTTCAGGGCCGAGTGCAGGGCCAGGAAACCCATCCCCTCGCTCACCCGGCGACGGACGGACTCGGCGTGGGCGTCATCCACCTCCCCCTGGACCTTGTGACCCCACCACAGCAGCACGTCGGTCCCGTCCAGCACCCCGTCGCCCAGTCCCTGGTCCGGCTGGTCCTGCGTGGCCGTGCGGACCTCGAGGTCCGGGTCGGCCCGCAGGGCGTCGGCGATGGCGCCGTGGATGCCGTCCGGGTAGACCGCGGCGATGGCCGGCTCGTGACGTTCGTGGTGGTTCTCCGACCACACGGTGACCCGCACCCGGTTCACGCTCGCGCACCCCTCGTGGGCCGGGTCGGCGCCGACGGCTGAGGGTCGAGATGGCGCCGCAGCAGGTCCGGGCGGTCGCGGCCCGCGTACGCGACAGTGGGCCAGGCCGGGTCGAGGGTGAGGACCTGCACCCCCTTGGCGGTCAGCAGCACCGTGTCCTCCACCTTGGCCCCGTCGCCGGTGGGGTTCCAGGCGAACGCCTGACCGACCCGGATCGGGTCGTCGGTGATCCCGGTCGCCCGCGGGTCCCGCCCGGCGTAGCCGGCCACCCCACCCTGGTGGTGCCGGCGCCACTCGTCGGGGTCGAAGCCGTGGTCCCCGTACGCCCGGCACCCGGCGCGGAAGGCGTCGGCCAGCGACGCACCGGGGACCAGCGCGTCGAGGTAGGCCGCCTCGACGGCGAGGATCCGACGCTGGGCGTCCTCCTCGGTCGCGGTCGGCGGGGCGAAGACCACGCTCCGGCTGAGGTTGACGATCAGCCCCTGGCGGCGGGCGCAGACCACGACCAGGGCGCGACGGCCGAGCGGCGCGGCCGTGGGCAGCGGATGGCGTACGCCGGTCCGGGAACCGCCCCCGACCAGGACGACCACCGGCTCGGCGCCGCGGCGGATCAGCTCGGCCGAGACCTCCGCGGCCACCTCCAGCTCACGCTGCTGCGGCCGGGCCCGACCCAGCACGGCGGTCAGCACGGCGGCGGCGTCCGCACCCAGGGCGGCGAAGCGCGCGGTCTCCACCGGCAGCAGCGGGAGCCGCAGCCGGCGCAGCTCACCGGCCACGTCGTCCTCGGTCAGCGTGCCGGGCCCGGTGGGCACCGGGAGCGGCTGGTCCCAGCCCACGACCCGGACGTCGACGCCGGGCGGCAGCTCCTCGGCGATCAGCCGGTCCACCTCGTTGTCGGTGGCCAGCACCGTGTCCCCGGCCGCGTCCACCACCGCCGCGATGATCGGGGGCGCCGCCAGGCTGACGTGACTGCGGGCGCCGTCCAGGTACCAGCCCAGGGCGGTGGCCGAGGTGAGCACCAGGCGCTCCGCACCGTGCCGCTCGAGCAGCTCCAGCAGCCGGGTGCGCTTGGCGGCACGTTCGGCCCGTGCGTCCCCGCCGGCGGAGGCCGATCCCGGATCAGTGGCCCGGGCGGCCGACTCGGTGGCGGTCGTCATGCGGACTCCTCGGCGTCGAGCGGGGCGGCGTAACCGCTTGCGTGATGAGCGTAAGCGGTTTCTCCCGTGTTGTCATCTCGGCGTGGTCAGACCGGACCGGCGACCCGGGCGGTGCTGCCCCGGACCACCAGCCGCGGTCGCAGCAGCACCGGGGCATCGTCGACCGCGGTCGACCCGGGGGCGAGCAGGGCCGACAGGCGATCCCAGGCCAACCGTCCCATCTCCTCCTGCGGCACCCAGGCGGTGGTCAGCGGCGGCCAGGTGTACGCGGCGAACGGGATGTCGTCGAAGCCCACCACCGAGAGCGCACCGGGGACGTCGGTGCCGAGCTCGTGCAACGCCCCGAGCAGACCGAGGGCCACCACGTCGTTGAAGGCGATCACCGCGGTGACCCGGGCGTCGAGCACCCGCCCGGCCGCGGCGTGGCCGTCGGGGAACATCGCCCCGCAGGGGATCGTGACCAGCTCGACGTCGGTGGCCGCGGCCAGGGCCCGCTCGCGGGCGGCGTTGGACCGGCTGGCCGAGGGCCCCTGCAGATAGGCGATCCGGCGGTGCCCGAGGCCCGTGAGATGACGCACCAGATCACGGATCCCGGAGGCCCAGTCGACGTCCAGCTGGGGCAGACCGGCGCCGGCCACGGTCCGGTTGATCAGCACCGCGGGCTGCAGCTCGGGCAGCAGGCGGGCGAGGTCGTCCTCCGACATCCGCGGGGCGACCAGCACGACCGCGTCGCAGCGTCGCCGGGTCTCCAGCGCCAGCACCGGCTCCTCCTCCGCGTGCTCGGCGCTGTCGGCGACCAGCACCCGGTAGCCCTGGGCGGCCGCGGCGCGGCTCAGGCCCCGGAGCCCGGAGTGGAACGAGGGGTTGGTGAGGTCGGGCACCACGTAGCCGATGGTCTGGGTCCGTCCGAGGGCCAGGCTGCGCGCCACCTGGTTGGGTCGGTAGTCGAGCTCGACGGCGGTCGCCCGCACCCGCTCGGCGATGACCGGATCGACGGTGGCGAGTCCGTTCATCACCCTCGACACCGTGGCCCGCGACACGCCCGCCCGGTCGGCGACGTCGCCGATGGTCGAGCGGTCGGTGCTGGGTCGACGCCCCATTCCGACCTCCTCGCACTCGGCCGAGAAACCATTTCCCAGACGTCTGCTGCCGACCCTAGCGGGCGGCGTACGCGGTGTCGAGGGTCGGATGGTCGGCAACGCAAAGGCTTGCGTCGAGCATCGGCGGGCCCTAGGGTGAAGAGGCGAGAAACCGATTACTGACGGAGGATCACAGATGGCCGACCAGCGACGACGCTACGCGATCGTGGGCACGGGCTCGCGGGCCCGGATGTACGTGGGCGCCCTGACCCAGACGCACGCGGACGTGGGTGAGCTGGTGGCGCTGTGCGACCCCAACCCGGTCCGGATGGCGTTCCACGCCGAGACGTACGGCCTGACCGACGTGCCGACGTACGCTCCCGAGGACCTCGACCGGCTGTTCACCGAGACCCGCCCGGACGCCCTCATCGTCACCTCTCCCGACGCGACCCACGACGTCTACGTGACCGCGGCGCTGAAGCACGGACTGGACGTGATCACCGAGAAGCCGATGACGATCGACGCGCCGCGGCTGCACCGCATCGTCGACGCCGTCCACGCCGCGCCCGGCGACCTGACCGTCACCTTCAACTACCGCTACTCCCCCCGCAACTCGGTGG
>JBMDXL010000572.1:0-2298 GCA_048594465.1 Microlunatus sp.
GGGCGCCCTCGTGCGCGGCGTGCCCGACCGGCTCCAGCTGGAAGGTGCAGTGCCCCACGTCGAAGTGGTCGCCCAGGCACGCGCCGAGCCGGTCCAGCACCTCCCCGGAACGTCCCTCGGCGAGGCACGCGTCGTCGACCACCACGTGCGCCGACAGCACCGGCACCCCGCTGGTGATGGTCCAGGCGTGCAGGTCGTGCACGTCGACCACCCCGGGGACCTCGCGGATGTGCTCGCGTACGGAAGCCAGGTCGACACCTTTCGGGGTCGCCTCCAGCAGCACGTCGACGACGTCACGGAGCAGCGACCCGGCGCGCGGCAGGATCAGCACCACGATGGCCAGCGAGGCGATGGAGTCCGCCCGGGTCCAGCCGGTCAGCAGGATGATCACCGCGGCCACCACCACGGCGGCCGAGCCCATCAGGTCGCCGAGAACCTCCAGGTAGGCACCGCGCAGGTTGAGGCTCTCGTCCTTGCCGCCGCGCAGGATGAGCAGCCCGATGGTGTTGGCCAGCGCGCCGACCAGGGCGACGCCGAGCATCAGACCGGAGTCGACCTGCTCGGGCCGGTTCCACCGCTCGACCGCCTGGATCAGCACCCAGACCGCCACCCCGACCAGCAGCAGACCGTTGGTCAGGGCGGCCAGGATCTCCACCCGCTGCAGCCCGAACGTGCGGCTGGCGGTGGCCGGGCGCGCGGCCAGGGACACCGCGACCAGCGCGATGACCAGACCGGTCGAGTCGGTGAGCATGTGCCCGGCGTCGGCCAGCAGGGCCAGCGACCCCGACACCAGCCCGCCGACCAGCTGCAGGACCAGGACGCCGACGTTGATGCCGAGGACCATCACCAACCGGCGGCGGTGCTGGCCCGCGGCCGTGCCGACCCCGTGGTCGTGGCTGTGGCCGCTCACGGACGGTCCGAGACGTTGGTGGCGCACAGGGTGACCGCGTCGCCGGTGGCGGCCAGCAGGCGCTCGGCGGCACCGAGCAGACCCATCAGCTCGGTCTCGACGGCCAGCGAGTACATCGACGACCGGCCGACCGTGCGGACCGAGACCAAACCGCAGTCCCGCAGACAGGCCAGGTGGGCCGACGTGGTGCTCTGGGCCAGACCGAGGTGGGCGGTCAGGTCGACCACCCGGTGCTCCCCCAGGGTGAGGTGCTGCAGGATGGCCAACCGGGCCGGATCGGCCAGACTGCGGAACAGGGCCACGCCCGCGCTCACGTCGGTCTCCACCGACTCCTCGACCGGCAGCACACCCGGCTCGGCATTCATCGTCACGCGACGATGTAATCGGACGATGGCGTTGTTTGTCAATCGCCGGGACACTGGGTACATGGCCACCCCTCCGAACCGCCGCGACTCCTCCGCCGACGGGGTCCGTCGCGACCTGGCCAAGCAGGCGCGGCTGTGGACGCTGTCCCTGGTCTGCGCGACCGTCGGGGCGGTCACGGTCTGGCGGACCGACCAGCTGCTGCCGGGGATCGGGGCCTTCCTGCTCACCCTGGCGGTGCTCGGCTCGATCCTGTACGCCTACGAGCGCCGCCGCCCCTGAGCCGTCCCGTACGCCGGGCGCTACTGGTAGTAGAGGCTGTTGATCGACTTGTTGAGCGTGTCCAGCGTCGTCTTCGGGGTGTCGTCGGGGCGACTGGAGAAGTAGGCCGCGTAACCGCCGTCGTCGAGCGGCAGGACGACCACCAGGACCCGGTCGTACGTGCTGGGCACCCCGGTCACCCGGTAGCCGACGTTGCCGCTGATCAGGGCGACCTTCCGCCCGTCGACGTCGGCCTGGTCGGTCTGGACGTCGGTCAAGGTGGTCTTCCGGTTGCCGAAACCGGCCCCGCGGAAGGTGTCGAAGAAGCTCTGGGCGGTGGCCGCCGGGGTGGCGCCGGCCAGGTCGTCGGCCACGGCGCCGAACCCGGCCGTGGCCGCCCAGTCCGCCGGGCCGTCGTAGTCGGCGTGGACGGTCGCGCTGCAGACGATGCCGCTGGTCATCAGCGGGGACACCGTCTCGGGGCTGCTGGGGCACAGGTACGGGTGGGCCGGCATCCGGGCGCGGAGGCCGGCGTACTCCGCCTGCAGGGTGGACGCCCGGAAGGTGACCTCGGCAACCGGGGCCGGGGGCGGCGGCAGCGCCGGGCCGGTCGGCAGCCGGTCCTCGGTCAGGGAGACGACCACCCCGACCACCACCAGCACCGCCACGACGGCCGCCACCACGACGCCGACGGCGGCCGGGACGGCGACGCCCTGACTCGGCGGCTGGGTGGCGGGTGCGGACACGAGGGTCAGGATAGGCAC
>JBMDXL010000573.1:0-3701 GCA_048594465.1 Microlunatus sp.
GGCCCGGGCCGAGGCGGCGCGACGCGGGCACCGCGTCGAGGTGGTCGACGGCGGCGGCCGGCGCGACGCGATCACCGTCGCCCTGACCGCGGCCGGAGCAGGCGACGTGGTGGCCGTGCTGGGCAAGGGCCACGAGCAGGGGCAGGAGGTGGCCGGTCGGGTGCTGCCCTTCGCCGACGACGACGCCATCCGTACGGTGTGGGCTGCACTGCACCCGGCACCGTCCTCCGCAGCGTCACCCCCTCCCGAGTTGTCAGCCTCCGTGGTGGCCCGCGCGACCACCGCGGCTGACAGCACGGAGGTGGGCCGATGATCCCGGTGACGGTGCGCGAGCTGGCCGAGCTGCTCGGCGCCGAGGTGGTGCCCGGCAGCGGCTCCGCCGACGCCGACCTGGACCGACCGCTCGCCGGTCTGGCGGTCGACTCGCGGCAGGTCGGCGACGGCACCCTGTTCCTGGCCCTGCCCGGTGAGCACGTGGACGGCCACGACTACGTGGCCGCCGCCTTCACCCGGGGCGCCGCGGCGGCGCTGACGGCGCGACCGGTGCCCGGTGCGACAGGTCCCTGTCTGGTCGTCGAGGACCCGCTGCGCGCCGCCGGCCGGCTGGCCCGGAACCAGGTCGACCGCGGCGTCCTCTCCGGCCTGCGGGTGGTGGCGATCACCGGCTCGGCGGGCAAGACCTCGACCAAGGACCTGCTGGCCCAGATCCAGGAGCTGTCCGGACCGACCGTCGCCCCGGTCGGCAACCTCAACAACGCGCTCGGTCTGCCGCTCACGGTCGCCCGGATCACCCCGGCGACCCGCCACCTGGTGGCCGAGATGGGGGCCCGCGGGGTGGGGCACATCGCGTACCTGTGCAGCATCGCGCCGCCGCAGGTGGCGACCGTGCTCAACGTCGGCACCGCGCACGTGGGGGAGTTCGGCAGCCAGCAGCTGATCGCCGTGGCCAAGGGCGAGATCGTCGAGGCGCTGACGGCCGACGGCACCGCCGTGCTGAACGCCGACGACCCGCTCGTCTGGGCGATGCGCGAGCGGACGGCCGCCCGGGTGCTGGCCACCAGCGTGCGGTCCGAGCCGGCGGGAGCCGACGCCGTCTGGGCCGGCGACGTGGTGGCCGACGAGCTGGGCTGCTGCGCGTTCACCCTGCACGAGAAGCAGGGCGGTGTGATCGCGCCGCCCGCCCAGGTGCAGCTCGGTGTCTCCGGGCGGCACCAGGTGGCCAACGCGGTGGCGGCCGCGGCCCTGGCCCGGGCGCTCGGCGTGGCCCGGGAGATCGTGGTCCGCGGGCTGACCGCGGCCCGGCCCCGCTCCCGCTGGCGGATGGAGCTGGGCCGACGGGCCGACGGCGCGCTGGTGGTCAACGACGCCTACAACGCCAACCCCGAGTCGATGCGGGCGGCCCTGGACACGGTGGCCGGGATGCTCGGCGACCGGCCCGGCGCGGTCGGCTGGGCGGTGCTGGGGGACATGCTGGAGCTCGGGGCCACTGCCGAGGCCGAGCACCGCAGCCTGGGGGCGTACGCGGCCGGTCAGGGACTCTCCCGGGTGATCGCGCTGGGGGAGTTCGCCGACGCGGTGGTGGCCGGGGCGGAGGAGGCCGGGACGGGGGTCCGGGCCGAGGTGGCCGACGACCGCGACGACGCCGTACGGCGGGTCCTGGCCGCGGTGGCACCCGGTGACGTGATTCTGGTCAAGGCGTCCCGTGGCTTAGCCTTGGACACCGTGGCAGCCGCCCTGGTGGCCGCCGATCCGGTGGTTCCCGACGACGAACAGGGTGAGGTCAGCGCGTGAAGACGATCGTTTTCGCGGGTGGCCTGGCCCTGATCGGCACCCTGCTCGGCACCCGCCTGGCCATCCGGATCCTGGTGCAGAAGGGCTACGGCCAGCTGATCCGGGACGACGGCCCCACCTCCCACCACGTCAAGCGCGGCACCCCGACCATGGGCGGGCTGGTGATCATCGCCGCGGTCCTGGTCGCCTACTTCGGCAGCCACCTGCTGACCTGGACGCTGCCCTCGGCGTCGGCCCTGCTGATCTTGTTCCTGTTCACCGGTCTGGGGGCGGTCGGCTTCCTCGACGACTGGCTGAAGATCCGCAACCAGCGTTCGCTCGGCCTGCGGAGCAAGGCCAAGATCGCCGGTCAGTCGCTGGTGGCGATCATCTTCGCCCTGTTGTCCCTGCAGTTCCCCGACGAGCGCGGGATCACCCCGGCCTCGCAGTACATCTCCTTCCTTCGCGACATCGACTTCCTCAAGCTGCCGGTGTTCCTGGTGGTGATCTGGGTGATCCTGCTGATCGCCGCAGCCAGCAACGGCGTCAACCTCACCGACGGTCTGGACGGTCTGGCCACCGGCGCGAGCACGATGATCTTCGGCGCCTTCACCCTGGTGAACATCTGGCAGTACAACCAGTCCTGCGCCTACACCGCCTCGGCCGGACCGAAGTGCTACGAGGTCCGGGACCCGTACGACCTCGCGGTGGTGGCGATCGCCCTGGCCGGCGCCTGCTTCGGCTTCCTGTGGTGGAACGCCGAACCCGCCAAGATCTTCATGGGCGACACCGGCTCGCTCTCGCTGGGCGGGGCCCTGGCCGGGCTGGCCATCTTCACCCGGACCGAGCTGCTGCTGATCATCCTCGGCGGTCTGCTGGTGATCGAGGTGATGTCGGTGATCCTGCAGACCAGCTACTTCAAGGCGACCCGACGGATGACCGGCACGCCCCGACGGCTGTTCAAGATGACACCCATCCACCACCACTTCGAGCTGCTCGGCTGGGCCCAGGTGACCATCGTGATGCGGTTCTGGATCATCTGCGGTCTGTTCGTCTCGGCCGCCCTGGGCATCTTCTACGCCGAATGGGTCGCGGGCACGTGACCGGACCGGGTGCGGCGCGCCTGCCGTGGTTGGCCCAGTCGGACGGCGCCTCGCCCTGGCCGCAGGCCACCGTGCTGGTCACCGGGCTGGGGGTCTCCGGCTTCGCCGCCGCCGACGGGCTGCTGGAGTTCGGCGCGAACGTCGTGGTGGTGGAGGACACGGCCAGCGAGGTCAACGCCGACAAGGCCGCGCTGCTCCGCACGCTCGGTGCCGACGTACGGCTGGGGCCCGGGTCCAGCGAGCTGCGACCCGACGGCATCGACCTGGTGGTCACCACCGGCTGGAGCCCCCGCCACCCGCTGCTGGCCGCCGCCGCGGCCGCCGGCATCCCGATCTGGAGCGAGCCGGAGCTGGCCTGGCGGCTCAGCCGACCGAAGCGCCCGGTGCCGTGGCTCGGCATCACCGGCACCACCGGCAAGACCACCACCACCCAGATGCTGGAGTCCATGCTGCGGGCGGCCGGGCTGCGGACGGCCGCCGTCGGCAACATCGGCCGTCCCGTGATGGAGACGGTGCTGGACCCGGAGCCGTACGACGTGCTGGCCGTCGAGCTGTCCAGCCACCAGCTGCACTGGTCGCACTCGCTGTCCCTGCACTCCGCGGTCGTGCTCAACCTCCAACCCGACCACCTGGAGTGGCACGGGGGAGCGGACGGCTACCGCGACGCCAAGGCCCGCATCTACGAGCAGGTCCAGTTCTCCTGCGTCTACAACGACGCCGCCCGCGCCACCGAGACGATGGTGGAGGAGGCGGACGTGGTCGAGGGCGCCCGGGCCATCGGCTTCACCCTCGGCATCCCGGGGTTGTCCATGCTGGGTGTGGTCGACG
>JBMDXL010000574.1:0-2164 GCA_048594465.1 Microlunatus sp.
TGATCCAGAACATCGTCGACCGGGCCAAGAAGACCGCGATCAAGGACCTGCTGGACACCGGGGTCAAGGGCATCCGCGTCGGGCACCTGCTGCAGGCCTGCGTGGACGAGTTCGCCGAGAACGAGGACCTGCCCAATACCACCAACCCCGACGACTGGGCCAAGATCAGCGGCAAGAAGGGGGAGCGGATCGTGTTCATCCGGACCCTCATCAGCACCAAGAAGGGCAACCACCCCGGACGCTCGATCGACACCGTGAGCAACACCGGGCAGTACCTCTAGGACCCAGGGTGCTGCTCGGTCGCGCTCTGGACGACTCGTTCGTCGGGTTCCGGGTCAGGACGAAGAACGTGTCCTGACCCGCGCCCTCCTGCACTCCTCGTCGCGCGACCTTCCGCTGCACCGGGTCCTGAGTCATTGGCAGTCGTAGCGTAATGCCAAGACACGACCGTTCCGCCGAGAGGAAGGCGCCTATGAGCACGACGAACAGCGCTGGTCCGGTGACGCCGGAGATGCTGGCTCAGTATCGCGACGAGGGGTACTTCGTGCTCGAGTCGGTGCTCTCGGCCGACGAGCTGGAGCTGCTCCGCAGCGGGGCCCAGTTCTCGGTCGACCGGCTGGACGCCCTGATGAGCGAGGCGGGGGTGGACCGGCTCGGCATCAACGCCCGGGGGAAGCGCTACTTCAGCGCGATGATCTACCAGGAGCGTCCAGAGCTGCGGTCCTTCGCCTTCGGGTCGACGATGGCCGCCATCTGCTCGGCCGTGCTCGGTCCCGAGGCGTACCTGTTCTGGGAGCAGTACGTGATCAAGGCCGCCGATCCCGACACCACCTTCGCCTGGCACCAGGACTCCGGCTACGTGCACGAGGACCACGAGCCGTACCTGACCTGCTGGATCGCCCTGGACGACGTCACCGAGGAGAACGGCTCGGTCTACCTGCTGCCCTACAGCCGCTCGGGGATCCGCTCCTACGTCAAGCACCTCCAGGTCGAGACCGGCGACCAGGTCTGCTACTTCGGCAGCGACCCGGGGATGCCGGTGATCGTGCCCGCCGGCTCGATCGTGTGCTTCTCCAGCACCGTCATCCACCGCAGCGGCGCCAACCTGACCGACCGCTTCCGCCGGGTCTACCTGCTGCAGTACTCGGCGGAGGTGATCACCGACAAGTCCGGCGAGAAGCCGTGGGGGTCGTACGAGCAGTTCCTGGCCGACGGGCAGGTCGTCGCGCGGCCCTGAGTCCGAGCGGAGCCGGGAGCGAGTCCGGGCGGAGCCGGGAGAACCGGCAGCTGGTCAGACCGAGGCCGTGCTGCGGGAGCGGGCCCGGCGCACCAGCCGGACGGCGGTCCGCCACCCGAGCAGGAAGACGGCCAGGACGATGCCGGCGACCAGCACGAAGGACCAGGCGGCGGTGTCGCCCGAGGACACCCGCAGGACCATGCCGAGGACGAGGGTGCAGGCCCAGACGACCAGGCCGGGACGCCAGCCGGTCGGCTCGCCGCGGAGACCGGCGACCAGTCGGCAGACCACGTGCCCGATGACCGCACCGGCCAGGAACGGCCAGGCGGTGCCCAGCACCCCGAGGAACGTGTCGGCCTCGCTGTGGCTGCTGCGACCCAGGATCGCGAACACCACGATGGCGACCACGTCGACGACCAGGGCGGGAAGTGCCTTCACGGCGTTGAACGATACGCGCCCGTCCTATCCGGGTGAACCGATTCAGGAAAATGGGCCCAACTAGGCTGCTGCCATGACTGCCACCGCTGGATCGACGCCCGGGTTGCCGCCGGTCCTGCGGGTGATGGGGATCGAGACCGAGTACGGGATCTCCGCCCTGGGCCAGACTGCCGGTGAGGACCTGCACCCGATGCAGCTGTCCAACCACGTGGTCAAGGGCTACGGCTGGACCACGACCACGCAGCCGGCCGGCTGGGACTACGAGACCGAGACGCCGCTGCGGGACATCCGGGGCTACGAGCTGAGTCGCCACCAGGCCCATCCCGACCAGCTCACCGACGCCGACCTGGGCATGGCGAACGTGATCCTGACCAACGGCGCGCGGCTCTACGTCGACCACGCGCACCCGGAGTACTCCGGACCCGAGGTGACGAACGCCCTCGACGCGGTCCGCTACGACAAGGCCGGTGACGCGGTGATGGCGATCGC
>JBMDXL010000575.1:0-4167 GCA_048594465.1 Microlunatus sp.
CGCCGGTCCCGCGTCCCGCCGGATCGGTCGGCACGCCGGCCAGCGCGGTGGCGATCACCCCGATCGCGTTCACCGCCGACGTCTTGCCCTGGTCGTTGGCCGTGCTGATCGACGTGTAGCGCTTGATGTGCTCGACGCTGCGCAGTCCGGCCCCGGTGGCCCGGAGGACGTCGGCCACCGTCTGGTCCCGTTGCAGGTCGACGAGGTGGGTGTCCAGGTGGGCGAGCTCGCCGTCCGCACCGGGCACCACCCAGAGGGCCCGGGTGGGGGCCTCGACGGTCGGCGGTGGCACCGGGGCGGCCAGCGCCTCCGAGCCGGTCTCGCTGACGAAGCCGGCGACGAACGCCGCGCCGGCGCCGGCCCTGGCCCCGTCGGCCACGCCGTCCTCCAGACCGAAGACGCCGCGGGCGGAGCCGACCACCTGCTGGCCGTCGACCTCACCTGTCGGCACGAACGCGACCAGGTCGTCGTCCCAGCGCAGGGATCCCTGCCGTTGGCTGTGCAGGTGCACGACCGGGCTCCAGCCACCGGAGACGGCCACCAGGTCGCAGGCCACCTCGGTCGGCTCTCCCACCGGCACACCGAGCGGGTCGATCGCGCCGACCAGGACGGCGGTCACCCGGGGGGCACCCCGAGTACCGACAACGGTCGCGCCGGTGATCACCGCGAACCCCTGCTCGCGCGCCGTGCGGGCGACTGCGGACAGCTCCGGACGGGCGTCGGCCACCTGAGCGATCTCGACACCGGCAGCGGCCAGCTCCGGCAGCAGCGCGTACGCGGAGTCGTTGGTCGTGGACACCACGACCCGGCGACCGGCGGCCACGCCGTAGCGGTTGAGGTAGGTGCGGACCGCCGAGGCGAGCATCACCCCAGGTCGGTCGTTGTCGGCGAAGACCAGGGGACGCTCGTGCGCGCCGGTGGCGATGACCACCTGCTGCGCACGGACGTGCCACAGGCGCTGCCGGGAGACACCGGCGAGGTCCTGGGCGGCGCCGCCGAGGTGGTCGGTGCGGCTCTCCACCGCGATCACGTAGTTCGCGTCGTAGCTGCCCAGCACGCTGGTCCGGGTCAGCACCGTGACCTCCGGCGCGGCGCCCAGGTCCTGCGCCACCGCGGCCACCCACGCCGGCGCGGCCAGGCCGTCGATCTCGGCGTACGGCTGCGCGAGCAGGGAGCCGCCGAGCTCGGGCTGGTCGTCCATGATCAGCACGCGGGCGCCGGTGACCGCAGCCGCCCGCCCGGCCGCCAGACCGGACGGACCGGCGCCGACCACCAGCACGTCGGCGTGGACGTAGACCTTGTCGTAGACGCTCGTGTCGTCGCCGGGGTCGAGGGTGCCCACGCCGGAGAGGTAGCGGGCCTCGAGGCCGTCGACCAGCTCCAGCACGGTGGCCGGCACCATCGGCTCGATCACGCTCTGCCCGGGGCGGCGGACGTCGACCAGCGCGTTGGGCTCCTCGATCCCGGCCGCGACGATGCCGCGAGGGCGGCCGAGGTAGATCGACGGACCCGTCTCGATCACTCCGGCGGCCAGCAGGGCCGAGGCCACGGTGTCGCCCGGGTGACCGACGTAGGACCGGCCGTCCACGGTGAAGCAGAACTCGACCGAGCGGTCGATGCGGCCGCCGGTCGCCAGTCGCCGGGACGGGGCGGTCACGGCCGTGCTCCGGTCGGACGCGGCGCCTCGGCCGGACGGGGGTCGTTCAGACCGTAGACGGCGGAGATGCGGTAGGTCACGGTGTCGCGGAGCACGTTGAACCACTTGCGGCAGCCCGCTGAGTGGACCCAGCGTTCGGCGAAGAGACCCTTGGGGTTCCTGCGGTAGAACAGGTACCGGGCCCACTCCGCGTCGGTCAGGCTCTGCGGATCGGCCGGGTAGGCCACGTGCGCCTCGCCGCCGTAGTGGAACTCGGTCTCGTCGCGCGGCCCGCAGTGGGGGCAGTCGATCAGGATCATGGTCGCCGTTCCTCAGTGCGCCACGCCGGCGGCGCCGTGCTCGTCGATCAGCGCGCCGCTGACGAACCGGTCCAGGGCGAAGGGGGCGTTCAGCGGGTGGGGTGCGCCGGTGGCGATGGTGTGGGCGAACGTCCAGCCGGCGCCGGGGGTGGCCTTGAACCCGCCGGTTCCCCAGCCGCAGTTGACGTACAGGTTGTCGACCGGGGTGGTGCCGACGATCGGCGAGGCGTCCAGCGTGACGTCGACGATGCCGCCCCAGGTCCGGAGCAGGTGGGCCCGGGCGAAGATCGGGAAGAGCTCGACGGCGGCCGCCATCTGGTGCTCGATCACGTGGAACCCGCCCCGTTGGCCGTAGCCGTTGTAGGCGTCCACGCCCGCCCCCATCACCAGCTCACCCTTGTGGGCCTGGGAGACGTAGACGTGCACGTGGTTGGACATGACCACCGTCGGATGCACCGGTTGGTGCAGCTCGGAGACCAGTGCCTGCAGCGGGTGGGACTGCAGCGGCAGGTCGACCCCGGCCAGCGCGGCCAGCACGCTGGAGTGCCCGGCGGCGGACAGCCCGACCTTCTCGGTGGCGATCCGCCCGCGGGTGGTCTCCACCCCCACCACCCGCTCGCCGTCACGCACGAAGCCCGTGACCTCGCAGTTCTGGATCAGGTCGATGCCGTACTCGTCGCACTTGCGAGCGAACGCCCAGGCCACGTGGTCGTGCTTGGCGATGCCCGCCCGCGGCTGGAAGGTGGCCCCGAGGACCGGGTAGCGGATCCGGTCGCTGGTGTTGATGATCGGACAGAGTTCCTTGACCTGCTGGGGATCCAGCCACTCCGCGTCGATCCCGTTCAGCTGGTTGGCGCTCACCCGGCGGACCGAGTCGCGGACGTCCTGCAGCGTGTGGGCGAGGTTCATCACCCCCCGCTGGCTGAACAGGAAGTCGTAGTCGAGCTCGTCGGGCAGACCCTCCCACAGCTGCAGCGAGTGCTCGTAGATCGCCGACGACTCGTCCCACAGGTAGTTGGAGCGGATGATCGCGGTGTTGCGGGCCATGTTGCCGCCGGCCAGCCAGCCCCGTTCCAGCACCGCGACGTCGGTGATCCCGTGGTTCTTCGCCAGGTAGTAGGCCGTGGCCAGCCCGTGCCCGCCGGCGCCCACGATGACGGCGTCGTACGACCGCTTCGGCTCGGGGTTGCGCCACAGGAACTCGGGGTGCGGCGGTAGCGCCTCAGCCATCGACGTCCTCCACCGGACTATTGGTATGTGACTAATATATCAATCGCTCAGAAGTAGTATGCTCATCGCCGCGGGGACCTGTCAATCGAGTCCACCCCGTTCACCGGGCGGTGTCGCGCGGGTATCGCGAGGAGGCGTCGGAGTCCATGATCATCGACCACGTCCCCACCGCCGGGGACGACCGCGTGGCGACGACCTCGCTGGCCGGTCAGGCGTACGAGCAGATCAAGGACCGGCTGATCATGCTCCGGATCCGCCCGGGCGACCCGATCAACGACCTCGGCCTGGCCGCGGAGCTGGGGGTGGGCCGCACCCCCGTGCGCGAGGCTCTCAAGCGGCTCGAGACCGACCACCTGGTCGTCTCGTACCCGCGGCGCGGCACCTTCGCCACGGCCGTCGATGTGACCGAGCTCGGAGCCATCTCCGACCTCCGCCAGCTGCTGGAGCCCCACGCGGCCCGACGGGCCGCGGAGAACGCCACGGCGCGGCAGCGGACCGAGCTGCGGGCCACCGCCGCCGGTGTCCGCCACCTCACGGTGGTCGACGACGACCAGACCTCGGTGATCACCGAGGACCTGGCGATCCACAAGCTGGTCTACCGGGCCACCGGCAACCCGCACCTGGAGGACGTCCTGATCCGCTACGACAACCTGGCCACCCGGATCTGGTGCCTGGTCATCGACAAGCTGCCGGACCTGGCCGAGCACGTCCGCGAGCACGCGGCGCTGCTGGAGGCGATCGCGGACGGCGACGGCGACACCGCGGCCGCGCTGGCCCTGGAGCACGTCACCGGGTTCGAGAGGGCCATCCGCCGCGTGCTCTGAACGGTGGACGGCCCTCGACGATCCGGGCCGGCCGGTGGATCAGTTGAAGTCGTTCGGGTGCGACCCCAGCCGGTTGTCGGCGTTGACCCCCGAGATCGCCGTGACCTGGTCGGCGGAGAGCTCGAAGTCGAACACCTCGAAGTTCTCCTTGATCCGC
>JBMDXL010000576.1:0-3639 GCA_048594465.1 Microlunatus sp.
ATCCTCGACATCGAGAACGTGGCGAACCTGGCCCACGAGGTCGGCGTGCCGCTCATCGTGGACAACACCGTCGCCACCCCGTACCTGATCCGGCCGCTGGAGTGGGGCGCGGACGTGGTCGTGCACTCGACCCCCAAGTACCTCGGCGGTCACGGCACGGCGATCGGCGGCGCGATCCTCGACGCCGGCCGGGTCGACTACGCCGCCGACCCGGAGCGGTTCCCGCAGTTCAACCAGCCGGACCCCAGCTACCACGGGCTCCGCTACGCCCCGGACCTCGGCGTGGGCAGCGCGCTGGGCGCCAACCTGGCCTTCATCCTCAAGGCCCGGGTGCAGCTGCTGCGCGACCTGGGACCGGCCGCGTCCCCGTTCAACTCCTTCCTGCTGGCCCAGGGCATCGAGACCCTGAGCCTGCGGATGGAGCGGCACGTCGCCAACGCGACCCGGGTGGCGGAGTGGCTCTCCGGTCGGGACGAGGTGGAGAGCGTCGCGTACGCCGGCCTGCCGAGCAGCCGGTGGCACGCGTCGGCGCAGAAGTACGCGCCGCTCGGTGCCGGGGCCGTGCTGGCCTTCGAGATCGCCGGCGGTCTGGAGGCCGGCAAGCGGTTCGTCAACGCCCGCGAGCTGCACAGCCACGTGGCCAACATCGGCGACGTGCGGTCGCTCGTCATCCACCCGGCCTCGACCACCCACAGCCAGCTGAGCGAAGCCGAGCAGAAGAGCACCGGGGTGACGCCCGGGCTGGTCCGGCTCGCCGTCGGGATCGAGAACATCGACGACATCCTGGCCGACCTGGACGCCGGTTTCCGGGCCGCCAAGGAGGCCTGATCCCCGCTTGGCAGCCCGGTGACCCGGTCGGCGGGCGCCAGTTCGCCGACCTCGGGTCCCTGCCGCTGGAGTGGTCGACCACGCAGTGGGCCGACGGTGCGCTGCCCGGGGCCCGGTTGGCGTACGAGACCTGGGGTGAGCTGTCCCCGGCGCGGGACAACGCCGTGCTGGTCCTGCACGCCCTGACCGGCGACAGCCACGTGGTCGGACCGGCCGGCCCCGGGCACCCGACGCCGGGGTGGTGGGGTCACCTGATCGGTCCGGGGCAGGCCCTGGACACCGACCGCT
Source organism: Microlunatus sp. (assembly GCA_048594465.1). Classification (GTDB taxonomy): domain Bacteria; phylum Actinomycetota; class Actinomycetes; order Propionibacteriales; family Propionibacteriaceae; genus Microlunatus. The sequence goes on from JBMDXL010000576.1 coordinate 1,117, forward strand.
GGTTCGTGGTGGCGCCCAACATCCTGGGCGGCTGCCAGGGCTCGACCGGACCGGCGTCGGCGGCTCCGGACGGTCGGGTCTGGGGATCGCGCTTCCCCCGGCTGACCACCCGCGATCAGGTCACCGCCGAGATCGCTCTGGCCGACGGTCTCGGGCTGGACCGCTGGGCCCTGGTGCTGGGCGGCTCGGCGGGCGGGATGCGGGCGGTCGAGTGGGCGGTCACCGCGCCGGAGCGGGTCGAGCGGTTGATGCTGCTGGCCACCACCGCCGCGGCGTCCGCGGACCAGATCGCCTGGTGCCGGGCGCAGGTGCGGGCGATCACCGCCGACCCGGTCTGGGCGGGTGGGGACTTCTCCCGCGCGTCCGGGGTCCCGGGTCCGGCGGCCGGGTTGGCCGTGGCCCGGCAGATCGCACACGTCACCTACCGCTCGGCCGACGAGCTGGCCACCCGGTTCGGCCGCGCCGACCAGACCGGTGAGTCGGTGGCTGCGGGCGGCCGCTACGCCGTGCAGAGCTATCTCGACCACCACGGCGACAAGCTCGTGGGCCGGTTCGACGCCGGCTCGTACGTGACCCTGACCGAGGCGATGGACAGCCACGACGTGGGTCGGGGTCGCGGCGGGATCGAGGCGGCGCTGGCCCGGGTGACGGCCCGCACGGTGGTGGCCGGGATCGACTCCGACCGGCTCTACCCCGTGGCCGAGAGCGCGCGACTGGCCGCCGGCATCCCCACCGCGGACCCGTTGGTGATCATCCCCTCCGACCACGGGCACGACGGCTTCCTGATCGAGGTCGACGCGGTCGGCGGGCTGGTCGCGGGACTGCTGGACGATGCTTCGGACGGACGGGCGGCGGGATGATGGCTCAGGTGCTCTGGCTGTACGGCGCAGACGCGGTCGGGAAGTCCGCTGTGGGCTGGGAGGTCTACACCCGGCTGGCCGGGGAGACCGAGGACGGTGGGGCGGGGGAGCCGGTGGCCTACCTCGACACGGACTACCTGGGCTTCTGCTCACCGGCACCCGCCGACCAGGCCGGCCTGGTGGCGGCGAACCTGACGGCGGTGTGGGCCGGCTTCGCCGCGGCCGGAGCCCGGCGGCTGGTGGTGTCCGGCATCATGGTGACCGCCGAGGACCGGGACCGGTTCGCACGCACCGTCCCCGGCGCCTGGGTCACCTTCTGCCGGCTGACCGCCCGACCGGAGACCGTACGCGACCGGATCGTGCTCCGTCGCGAGGTCGAGGAGGCGACCCGGGGGAGCGAGCTCTCGGCCGAGGTGCGGACCGAGCTCGAGGCCTACGGCGAGCGCAGCGTCGGGTTCGCCGAGCTGCTCGAACGTCTCGCGCTGGAGGACTTCGCCGTCGCCACCGACGACGGCACCCCGGCGGAGATCGCCCGGACGGTCATCGCTCGCTGGCGGGACCTGTCGTCTCGCCGGTGACCCGCAGCCGGGGATCGGGCCCGGCCTCCTGCAGCAGCCCCCACACGAAGGTGAGCCGGGACGGCGCGCCGCCAGTCGACGGCAGCCAGAGCACGGTGCGGCTGGTGAGGGTGTCATCGCGGTGGAGGACGTGCTGCGCGGCGACGTCGGCCACCACGAGCGACCACGGTGCGAGAGGCGGGTCGGTCGGCGGGAGGGCGGGCTCCCGGGCCGTGACGCGGACCAGCTCGCTCTGCCAGACCGTGCCGTCGGGGGCGCTCTGCACCCGCCAGCGCAGATCCGGCCAGAGGTAGGGCAAGCGCCACCGCAGCTCGCGCACCGTGCCGTACGCGGTGCTCTGCTCCCGATCGGACTCGGGTGGGCCGAGGACGGAGCGGACGCCGGGGACACCGTGGTCGAAGCGGGTCGAGCGCAGCAGCTGCTGCCACCGGTGGTGCGCGGCCCGCTGCTGCTCGCGGCTCGCGCCCATCTCGGCGCGCGCCTCGCGGACCAGCCCGGGTTGGAAGTCCTCCATCCGGCGCAGCAGCATCAGCTGGAACTCCCACGGGCCGAAGTCGCGCACGGTCAGGCGGCCCGGGGCGCCGGCGAGGCGATCGGCATCCGGAAGAGGGCCTGGACGGCCTCGTGCCGGTCGTAGCGTTCGCCCCGCCAGCGTGGCTGGATCCGCTGCGCATCGGGGTGGTGGAAGCTGTGCACGCCGGTGATCATGGTCGTGGCCTCGGCTCGTTCCCGGTCTCCGAGCCGGGTGTCAGCGTGCTGGGCGAGGAAGTTCAGCAGCCCCTCGGCGGAGTACCAGTCACGGTGGGGTTTCCCGTCGGGCATCCGGAACTCCCAGCCCCGGGTGGGTTCCGCCGAGCGCTGGATGATCATGCAGCCCTCGTGGACGGCGGTGTGGTGGAACTGGCACAGCAGCATGAGGTTGTCCAGGTCGGTCGGACCGCCGTCGGCCCAGTGGACCACGTGGTGGGCCTTGAGGTGCCGGGTCCGGTGGCACCCGGTGAACTGGCAGCGGCCCTGGTCGCGGATCATCAGGGCTCGCCGGAGCGCACGGGTGACCAGTCGCCGGGTGCGTCCCAGGGCGAGCA
>JBMDXL010000577.1:0-3378 GCA_048594465.1 Microlunatus sp.
GGGCCGGCCGGGGCTCTCGTCACCCGCAGGTCAGGCGCTCAGCCCCGGCTGCAGCACGATCTTGATCGCCCCGTCCGCCTTGCGCTGGAAGATGTCGTACGCGTGCGGCGCCTCGTCCAGCGACAGCCGGTGGGTGGCGAAGTCGTCGACCCCGAGCGGGTCGTCGTCGATCAGCAGCGGCAGGATGTGGTCGACCCAGCGCAGTACGTTGGCCTGGCCCATCCGCAGCTGGATCTGCTTGTCGAACAGCGTCATCATCGGCATCGGGTCGGCCATGCCCCCGTACACGCCGCTGAGGGAGACGGTGCCGCCGCGCCGGACGATGTCGATGGCGGAGTGCACCGCAGCGAGTCGGTCGACCCCGGCGTTCGTCATCAGCGGACCGGCGATCGCGTCGGGCAGCGCGGTGACAATCTTCTGCATCAGCGACGCCCCGGGCGAGCCGTGCGCCTCCATCCCGACGGCGTCCACCACCGAGTCCGGGCCGCGGCCACCAGTCAGCTCGCGGATCACCTCGGCCAGGTCGTCGTCGTGCGCGGACAGGTCGACCACCTCGGTGCCACGGGCCCGCGCACGGTCGAGGCGCTCCGGCACCAGGTCCACCCCGATCACCCGGGCGATCCCCGGTCGCACCGACGCGATCCGGGTGGCCATGTCACCGATCGGACCCAGGCCGAGCACGACCAGGGTGCCGCCGTCGGGGACAGCGGCGTACTCGACCGCCTGCCAGGCGGTGGGCAGCACGTCGGACAGGTAGACGAACCGGTCGTCGGCCGGACCCTCGGGCACCTTGATGTGGGTGGTGTCGGCGAACGGGACCCGCAGGTACTCCGCCTGACCGCCGGGCACCGAACCGTACAGCTCGGAGTAGCCGAACAGGGCGGCCCCGCTGCCGTGCTCACGCACCTGGGTGGTCTCGCACTGGGTGTAGAGAGACTGGTCGCACATGTAGCAGTGACCGCAGGAGATCTGGAACGGGATCACCACCCGGTCGCCGACCGCGAGACGCGACACCTCGGAGCCGACCTCCTGCACGACTCCCATCGGCTCATGACCGAGGATGTCCCCAGGGTTCATGAAGGCACCCAGGGTCTCGTAGAGGTGCAGGTCGGAGCCGCAGATGTTGGTGGAGGTGATCGCGACGATGGCGTCGGTCGGTTTCTCCAGCCGCGGATCGGGTACCTCCTCGGTCGACACCGTGCGCTTGCCCTGCCAGGTCACTGCCTTCATGGTCGTCTCCTCGGGGTGGTGGACCGCCGGCTGCAGGCGGAACGTTTACGTTGTACATCTAGATGGCGACCCGGCTCGGGTGGCACAGGAGGCGGACCATGAGCAACCAGCAGACCGAGGCGTCGACACACAGTTCCCCGGGCTCGGACGCTGAAACACCGCAGGACATCCCCCGGCGGGGGTGGGTGCAGATCCTGAAGCGGGCGTGGGCGCAGACCACCGAGGACCAGGTCCCGCTGCTGGGCGCCGGTGTCGCCTTCTTCGGCTTCCTCGCCCTCTTCCCCTCCCTCATCGCCCTGGTGCTGGCGTACGGGCTCTTCGCCGACCCCGGGACGATCGCGACGCAGATCGACTCCCTGGGCAGCGCCCTGCCGCGCGAGGTCAAGGAGTTGATCATCGCGCAGCTGACCGCCCAGTCGGCCAACACCGGGGCCCTGAGCTTCGGGGTGATCATCTCGCTGCTGGTCGCCCTGTGGAGCGCCTCCGGCGGGGTCGCCAACCTGGTGCAGGCCGTCAACACCGCCTACGACGAGACCGACAAGCGCAACCTCGTGAAGAAGCGCCTGATCGCCCTCGGTCTGACCTTCGGGGCGATCATCTTCATGGTCGTCCTGATCACGCTGATCGCGGTGCTGCCCGTGGTCTTCGCCTTCTTCGACGGCGGTCCGCTGCGGTGGCTGGTCCAGGTCGTGCGCTGGGTGCTGATCGCCGCGCTGATCATGGCCGCCCTGGCCGTGCTCTACCGGGTGGCGCCGGACCGGGACGCCCCGAAGCTGCGCTGGGCCTCCCCCGGCGCCATCGTGGCCACCCTGCTCTGGCTGCTGGTCTCCCTGGGCTTCTCCCTCTACGTCTCGCTGTTCGCCAGCTACGCCAAGACCTACGGCGCCGTGGCCGGCATCGTGGTCCTGCTGATGTGGCTGTGGCTGACCTCGTACGCCATCCTGTTCGGCGCCGAGATCAACGCCGAGGCCGAGCAGCAGACGATCAAGGACTCCACAGTGGGTCCCGCCCAGCCCCTCGGCCGCCGCGGTGCCGTCGCCGCCGACTCCCTGCCCCCCGGTGACGACCGCGACGCGGCCGACGCCACCACGAGAGGAACCACCATGTCCAGCGACCACACCCCCGACACCGGTCGGGAGGTCTCCACCGTCGCCGCCACGTCCGGCACCCCGGCCGTCCCCGGCGGCCCCGGACCCGACGACTCCATCGCGACGTTGATCAAGCAGGTGACCGAGGAGTCCAGCCGGCTGGTCCGCACCGAGCTCAAGCTGGCCCAGGTCGAGATGACCGAGAAGGCCAAGACGGCCGGCGTCGGGATCGGCGCGTTCGGGGCGGCCGGTGTGCTGGCCCTGTTCGGGATCGGCTGCCTGATCGTCACCGCGATCTTCGCCCTCGCCCTGGTGCTGCCGACCTGGGCCGCCGCGCTCATCGTCGGTGTCGTCGTGCTGGCCGTGGCCGGCGTGGCGGCGCTGATCGGCAAGAAGAAGGTGGGCCAGGCTGCGCCCGCCGTGCCCACCAGTACTGTCGAGAACGTCAAGGCCGACGTGGCCGAGATCAAGGAGAGCGTACGCCGATGAGCATTCCCAGCGAGCCCGTGCCGACCCCGGCGGCCGACCAGGAGAACCCGACCGCCGAGGCCCTGCAAGCCGATCTCGCGGCCACCCGCGAGCGCCTGGCCGCCAACGTCGAGGCCCTGGCGGCCAAGGCCGACGTCAAGGGCCAGGCCAAGGCGAAGGCCGAGGAGACCGCCGACCAGCTCAAGGACGGCGCGCAGGACCTGATCACCCGGGTGCAGCAGCTGCCCCCGGCCGCACTGGCGGGCATCGCCCTGGGCGCCGGGCTGCTCGTCGTGCTGGCCATCCGGAGCAGTCGGCGCGGCTGATCACCAGTCCCCGCCCCGGTCTGGAGCGAGCCGCGGGACTCAGGTCGGCGGGTCGTTCCGGACTCCGGCGCCGAGTCGGGTCGCTTCGGCGTCCCCGTTGAGCTGGGCCACGTAGAGACCCAGGTCGTCGAGGGCGTGACCGAGGTCGGGGTCGAAGGCGAGCCCGGCTGGTCCGGCCAGGACCCGGAGCTCGGTGAGAGCGGCGACCACCGCCCCGGCCACCACGGCCCGCGCCTCCGCGCTGACCGCGGCGATCTCCTCGGTGT
>JBMDXL010000578.1:0-1882 GCA_048594465.1 Microlunatus sp.
GGCGGGCGGTGACGATCTGGTAGCCGCCGGGCAGGAGGACGCGGCCGCCGTCGGCGTACGCCGCGAACACCGTCGTCAGCGCCTGCCGCACCTGTTCGCGGACCTCCTCGGGACGTCCGTCCAGCACCCCGCGGATGGGTCCGACGTCGAGGGCGCCGGCCGCGGCCTCGGCCGGCGAGGTGGCGCCCCCGACCTCGATGCTGCGCTCCGTGGGCCGGACCTCGGGGTCGCGCCACCCGGCCGACCCGAGCAGCGCGCGGACCTGGTGGGGGTCGCCCAGGCTGCACTGGTTGTCGTCGATCGCCACCGGCTCGTACGCCAGCCCCAGCCGGTCCAGCACCGCCACCGCCGTCACGTACGGGAGCTCGAACAGCGGGACCTGGTCGCGGGTCCGCCAGACCGCCACCACCAGCCGACCCCCCGGGCGGGTGGCTCGGGCCAGGTTGGCGAACGCGGCGACCGGGTCGGGGAAGAACATCACCCCGAAGCGGGAGAGCACGACGTCGAAGGTGCCCGCGCCGAAGTCGTGGGTCTGGGCATCGGCCACCTGCCAGGTGACGCCGGCGCCGCGGCTGCTCGCCCGGGCGGCCTCCACCATCGCGGGGGCGATGTCGGTGCCGGTCACCCGGCCGCCGGGTCCCACCGCCCGGGCCGCCTGCTCCGTGGTCGGTCCGGTGCCGCAGCCGACGTCGAGCACCGTCTCGCCCGGCTGCAGCGCGGCGGTGGCGAACAGGTCGGCGCTGACCGAGGCCATCTGCGTCTCGCGCTGGACGGCTCCGGCGATCCAGCGCTGGACCCGGTCGGCGTCGGCCCACCCGGTGGGCGGCTCGGTGGCGTCGTCGGTCATGGACTCATTGTTCACCTGGTCGGCGAGGCGTCCAGGAGTGTCGGCCCGCCGGGTACAGTCCTGCCCTGTGATCCCGGTGCTCGCCTACGTCGTGATGGCGCTGTGCGGCGGGATGGTCGTCTGGGGTCTGGTCACCGCCGTCGCCGACAAGCCGCCCGGCCGGGCCCAGCTGCTCTACGCCGCCGGGGTCGAGGTGGTCGCCGTCGTCCAGACGGTCGTCGCCTTCGTCGGGCTGGCCCAGGGCTTCCGGCCGGTCGAGACGGCCACCACCATCGGCTACCTGATCGGCGTCCTCCTGCTGATCCCGGTGGCCTGGTTCTGGGCCAACGTGGAGCGCACCCGGTTCTCCGGGGTGGTCCTGGCCGTGGCCGGGCTGGCTGCGGCGGTGATGACGCTGCGGCTGCTGCAGCTGTGGGTCCCGGCCGGATGAGCGCCCCCCGGGCGCGGGGTCGGAGCACCCGGTCCGGCCCCGGCACGGTGCTGGTCGCCGTCTACGGGGTGTTCGCGCTGGCCGCCTGTGCCCGGGCCGGGGTCCAGATCGCCACCCGCTTCGACGAGGCACCGCTGGCCTATCTGCTGTCCGCCCTGGCCGGCCTGGTCTACGTGGTGGCCACCGTCACCCTGGCCCGCGGCACCCGGACGTCCCGTCGGGTGGCCACGGCCGCCATCGGGGTGGAGCTGGTCGGGGTGCTGACCGTCGGGCTGCTCACCGTGTTCGACCGGGCCGCGTTCCCTCGGGCCACGGTGTGGTCCGACTTCGGCAGTGGCTACGGGTTCGTCCCGCTGGTGCTGCCGGTCCTCGGGTTGTGGTGGCTGTGGTCCACCCGGCCGCGCGGCGCTCAAGAGACCCGGACCGGCGGGTCCGCCTAGGCAGGAGGCCCGACCACCAGTCGGCGTGGTCCTGGTGCCGCGTGATCCAGCCGCGTGCGGTCTCGACGGCCTGACGCGTCGGTGGTCGTTGTCGCCGGCCGCCGCGCACGAGCTGACGTCGGGCTCAGTCGTCCGAGGGCGCCGCCGGAGGTCCGAGCGCGTCCA
>JBMDXL010000579.1:0-8412 GCA_048594465.1 Microlunatus sp.
CTTGGCGGCAGTGGTGCCGCCGGTGAACAGCGGCACCGGCGGGACCGAGGTGTCGACCTTGAGCCGCCCGAGCAGGGCGTCGACGTCGGAGAGGTCCTCGCCCTTCACCCTCGGCCGGGTGGTGTCCTTCAGCGTGGTGGCTCGCAGCCCCACCAGGAACCGGTCCAGGTGACGGGTGATCTTCGGTCGGATGGTGCGGGCGGCGAACTCCTTCTTGTCCGAGACCAGCTCGACCGGGACGACCACGTCGCTCTCCACCTGCACCACGGGGCAGGGGGCCTTGTCCGCAACGGTGTCCCGCCACTGGCGCTGGTGTCGGAGATAGCCCCGGTCGCAGACCAGCAGGGCCGCGTCGTCGGCCAGGTCGAGGGCCACCTCGGCGGGGTTGCCCCGCTGCACGACGAACGAGATACCCCGTTTGTCGAGGGCCTGCTCGACGTCGGCCAGCCCCTGCAGCATGAAGTGGTAGTGCCGGGCGCTGGCCTCGGGGTAGTCGTCCATCAGACCGAAGGCGACCAGCAGCGGCAGCTCCAGCTCGTTGGCACGGTGGACGGCGTACTCCAGGGCGTGGTTCAGCTCGGTCCGCTGCGACTGCTGCATCCAGTACAGGACGTAGCGCCCGTCGACGGGGTCGCCGTCGTTCAGCTCCTGGACGCGCTCGTCCTGGATCCCGGTGTAGACGTCTCCCATGCTGCTCCTTCACGACGGCGTATCGAGGCTGTTCGTCGGCCCGCGCGGTCACGGATGCGCGCCACCGGTCGGAGGGTCGACCAGCCCAGGACATCTTCGTCGGCGAGAGGAGGTGGCTGACAGGTCGGGTGCCGCGACGGCGCCCGACTGGGGCGGCGTCAGGCCGGTGGGGTCTCGGCACTCTGGATGGCCTGGCGGTAGAGGCGCTCGTCGGAGACGATGTGCTCGCCCATCAGGTAGCCGGCCGTCGCCCCCGACCCCGCGAGGATGGCCTCGGCGATCGCTGTGTGATCGGCCCACGACGACTCGAGCCGGCCGACGATGTCGAGCTCGAAGCCCCAGGCGATCTTCTGCAGCAGATCACGCAGCATCCGGGCCAGCTGCACGTTTCCCGACGCCCGGGCCACGACCTCGTGGAACTCCATGATCAACGGGGGCAGGCGGTCCACCGCCCGGTCGTCGCGGGCCTCCCGGCCGCGCTCGACCACCGCGCGCAGCTCGTCAGCGAGGTCGCCGCCGGCGCGTTCCCCGGCCAGCGTGGCGGCGAGCACCTCGAGACCGCGTCGGACCTGCATCAGCTCGATCACGTCCTGGTGGGACCGAGGCGACACCGAGGCGCCCTTGAACTTCTCGATGACCACGAAGCCTTCGCTCTCCAGCTGCTGCAGGGCCTCGCGCACCGGCACCCGGGAGACGCCGAACCGCGCCGCCAGTGCGTCTTCCTTCAACCGATCGCCGACAGCCAGCCTGCCGTCGATGATGTCGGCGCGCAGCGCGCTCACCACGGGCGCGGACAACGGCAGCATGCCGCTCAGGTTAGTGGCCACCGGTCGGCGGGCGACCCGATCCGGCACCCACCACGCACGTCCCGTCGACGAGGGGTGGTGAGCCGGGGACGGGGTGTCCACCGCAGATCAGGGAGTCAGCGGATCAGGGTGAGGGGCGTGTCCAGCTCCGACCGGCGACCGAGGTCCCGGGCGATCCGTGCGCTCATCACCACAGCGAACAGACCGAAGATCCACCACTGGGCCGCGTACGCCCCGTTGCGGAGCCGGCCCTGTCCCTCCGGCAGCAGCAGGGGAGCAGGTTCCAGGCCGCCGGCTCGGGCGTCGGCCGCCGACAGCACCACGAAACCGTCCACCATCGGCCCGGGCCAGCTCTGGGCGAGCAGCGGCACCCGCACCGACGGCAGCACGGTCCCGCCGGGGAGACCGTCGGCCGCCTCCTCCGAGGGCAGCAGCACCCCGGTCAGGGTCACCTCGCCCCTCGGGGGCGCCGGGGCGGTCGTCGTCGACCCGGGGACCAGTCCCCGCACCACGGCGACGACGGACCCGTCGGCCTGGCGCACCCCGCTGACCACCCGCAGCTGGTCCAGCGTGGCGGCCGGTCCGGTGCTCTCCGGAGCGACCAGGACCTGCAGGGCCGGGTCGTAGCGACCACTGAGCCGGACGGCGAGACCGTACCCGTCGGTCACCCGGGCGGCGGCCGGAGCCACGCTGGCCAGCGGGACCGGTGGCTGGCTGGCCCGGGACGCGGACGCCTCGGCGCCCTGGCGGGCGTAGACCTGGAGCTGCCAGATGCCCAGCAGGGCCATCCCGCCGGCCAGCACGCAGCCGAGCGTGATGATGCCGATCTGCTGCAGCAGGGTCAGGGAGGCTGACGTCGCGGGGGTCGGGGTCATCGGGCCGGACAGGATCGACGCGGTGGTCGGGCGTGCGGGGGTCCGCTCACGCGACAGGTCCGGTGGGCACGCGGCCGCCGCGCCGGGCGGCCACCCGGACCAGGTCGGCGCACATCCGACCCAGGCTCCAGCCGCCGGCCTCCACCGCGAGCGGGACCGCCGACGTCTCGGTCATCCCCGGGGCCACGTTCACCTCGAGGAAGGTCGGCCGGCCGTCGGCCGTGACGATCAGGTCGGTCCGGGAGAGGTCCCGCAGTCCGAGCACGTCGTGCACGGTCAGGGCGGCCTGAGCGCAGGCCTGCGCCACCGACTCGTCGATCTCGGCCGGGCAGAGGAACCGGGTCGCGCCGGCGGTGTAGCGGGCGGTGTAGTCGTACACGCCCGACTCGGGGCGGATCTCCACCGCGGGCAGGGCGGCCGGACCGTCGCCCCGGTCGGCCACGGTCACCGTCACCTCGGTGCCGGTGACGAACTCCTCGATCACCGCGACCGACCCGTACGCGTACGCGCCGACCATCGCCGCGGGCAGCTCGTCGGGTCCGTTCACCTTGCTGGCGCCCAGGGCCGAGCCGCCCCGGGAGGGCTTGACCATCATCGGGAAGCCGATCTGGTCCGCGAGCGCGGCCATCAGCGCCTGGGCGCCGAGCTCCCGGAAGATCTCGTGCGGCAGCGCGACCTGGGTGGGCACGGCGATGCCCGCCTCGGCCACCACGGTGGTGGCGATCGCCTTGTCGAAGGCCACCCGGCAGGCCGAGCCGATCGAGCCGACGAACGGGACCCCCAGCAGGGCCAGCACCTCGCGCAGGGCCCCGTCCTCGCCGGCCTCGCCGTGCAGGACCGGGAACACGACCGCCCCGGGCAGCGAGGCCAGCAGCGACACCAGGGAGGAGTCGACGTCGGACTCGACCACCTCGATGCCACGGGACCGCAGCGCGAGAGCGACCCGCCGGCCGGAGCGCAGCGACACGTCCCGCTCGTGGGAGAGGCCGCCGGACAGCACCACGACCGTCTCGGTGGCGGGAGACGAGCCGGTGCTCTCGGGGATGGTGGCTCCTGGGGTCGGGGTCGGTTCGCTCACGGCTGGTTGGCTCCCGGCGACTCGTACAGCCGGTCACCGCGGGGGGCCGGACCCTCCAGCGCGGTGCCGAAGGTGGCCAGCACGTCGGCCTCGTGCTGCATCACCTCGCCCAACCGGCGGGTGCCTTCGATGATCCGCTCCGGGGTGGGGAAGCAGTAGGACAGCCGCAGGTGCCGGCTGCCGAGACCGTCGGCGTAGAAGCCGGTGCCGGGGACGTACGCCACTCGGGCGGTCACCGCCCGGGGCAGCATCGCGTGGGAGTCCAGACCCGGGGGCAGCGTCAACCAGACGAAGAACCCGCCCGACGGCACGGTCCAGGACGTCCCGACCGGCATGTGGTCGGCCAACCCGGCGAGCATGGCGTCGCGCCGCTCCCGGTACATCTCCCGGAAGACCTTGATCTGGCCGCGCCAGTCGTGCTTCTGCAGGTAGGTGGCCACGGCGAACTGGGAGAACGTCGGCGGACACAGGGTGGCCGACTCCTGGGCGAGCACCAGCTTCTCCCGGACGGCGTGCGGGGCCAGCACCCAGCCGACCCGGAAGCCGGGGGCGAAGGTCTTGGAGAACGACCCCAGGTAGACGACCCGCTCGGCGTCCAGCGACCGCATCGCCGGGACCGGGTCGCCGTCGAACCCCAGCAACCCGTACGGGTTGTCCTCCACCACCAGCAGATCGGCCTGCTGCGCCACCTCGAGCACGCGGGTGCGGCGCTCCAGCGTCTGGGAGACGCCGGCCGGGTTGTGGAAGTTGGGGATCGTGTAGAGGAACTTCGCCTTCTTGCCGGCCGCCTCGAGGGCGGCGACCGCCTCGGCCAGCGCCACCGGGTCCAGACCGTGCTCGTCCATGGCGACGTGCACCACCTCGCACTGGTACGCCCGGAACACCCCGAGGGCACCGACGTAGCTGGGCGCCTCGCACAGCACGACGTCGCCCGGGTCGCAGAACAGCCGGGTGACCAGGTCCAGCCCCTGCTGGGAACCGACGGTGACGGTGACGTCGTCGGGGTGGGCGCTGATGCCCTCGAGCTTCATCACCTCGCAGATCGCCTCGCGGAGCACCGGCTCGCCCTGGCCGGAGCCGTACTGCATGGCCCGCCGACCGTCGGACACCACCAGGTCGTGCAGGGCGCCGCCGACCACGTCGAGCGGCAGGTCGGAGATGTTGGGCATCCCGCCGGCCAGCGAGACCACCTCGGGTCGGTTGGCCACGGAGAACAGCGCCCGGATCACCGACTGGGTCATGCCGTGGGTACGGGCGGCGTAGCGGTCCACGTAGCTGTCCAGCCGGGTGTCGCGCCGCTGCCGACGATCCAGCCCCGCGATGTCCCCGACGGCGGCGTCCCCGGCGGCGGCGTCCCCGCCGGTCGTACGACCGTGCTGGCCCGCGGCGGCGCGGGGGAGCTCGGTGACGTCGGTGGACGGGGCTCCTTCGCGGCTCAGCGCGGACTCGTGGTCGCTCACCCCCCAAGGGTGCCTCATCGTCGGGGGAGGCGCATGTGGTGACCGCAGGGCGACCGACCTACGATGTGCGCATGCGTGCGAGCGCGGTCCCCTCGTTGTCTGATCCCCCGGTGGGCGCCCGGGCTGCCCGGCTGCCCCGGCCGGTCGTCTGGCTGCTGTGGTTGCTCGCGGCGCTGGTCGGCAGCGTGGTCCTCGGTTTCCTCGCCGGTCTCGCGCGTCCGCGCCAACCCGATCACTGGTCGGGGGTGCCGGTGCCGACGGGCCCGTCCCACCGACCCGAGGACGGCTGAGGGCGATGACCCGGCGCATCCGCCCGCTGTCGGTGGCCGATCTGGCCCTGCTGCCCGATCCGTGCTCCCGCTGCACCTTCTGGGAGGTCAGCCTGCACGACCTGGCGGCCCCGGACCTGCACCGCGACCGGACCGAGGTGAAGCGGGAGTGGGCGGAGGCGGTGACCCGGCGGTGGGGTTCCTGCGGGGTGATCGCCACGGACGGCGACGAGGTCCTGGGGTACGCCACCCTGGCCCCGGCCGGGCTGGTGCCGCGGCTGGGTGCGCTGACCACGACGCCGGTCAACCCGGACGCGGCGGTGCTGCTCAGCCTGCGGGTCGAGGAACCCCACCGCGGTCACGGTCTGGGTCGCCAGCTGGTGCAGGCGGCGGCCGGGCTGATGGTCCGGCGGGACATCCGGGCCATCGAGGCGGTGGCCAGCTACCGCGAGGGTCCGTCCTGCCTGGCTCCGGCCGCCTTCTTGGAGCGGGTCGGCTGCGCCGTGGGGCGGCCGCACCCGGTCACGCCCCGGCTGCGGATGGATCTCCAGTCGACGGCCCGGTGGCTGCCCGACCTGGGCGCCGCCTGGAACCGGCTGACCGGTCTGATGCCGCAGCCGGCCCCCGGTCCGGAACCGGCGCACCGGCACCGGGGCGGTGGACCGGTGACCGAGGTCGGACCAGCCGCCTCGGTCGGTGCGCTGGGCGCGGGGTCCCTCTCGTGAGCGACGCCGCCCGCCGGGTCCGGCTGGAGCGCACCAGCCGCGGTCGTCTGCTCGCCCGCAACGAGCGGGGCGCGACGATGGCGATCGGGATGGGGGAGGACAGCGACTTCACCCCGGTCGAGCTGCTGCTGGTGGCCATCGCCGGCTGCTCGGCCATCGACGTCGACCTGATCACCGGCAAGCGCAGTGCGCCGGAGGAGTTCGTGGTCGACGCCTCCGGGGTCAAGGTCCGCGACGCCGAGGGCAACCGTCTGGTCGAGCTGGCCATCGACTTCGCCGTCCGGTTCCCCGACACCGACGGCGGCCGCGCCGCCGAGTCCGTCCTCGCCCGGGCCATCAGCGCCTCCCACGACCGGCTCTGCACCGTCACCCGTACGGTCGAGGTCGGCAGCCCGGTGACCAGCTCGCTCCGCGGGGAGCACGTGGCCGGACCGGACCACCCGTCGGTCCCCCACGCCACCGAGGCCTGACCCCCGCTCGGACAGCCGGGTCACTGTCGGTCGCCGACGCCCGCCGAGTGGTGGCCGCCGGGCGAACACGGTTGACTAGTCTGGTGGCCACCGCACCCCGTCCTCGCCCGCAGCCCGTGCTCACCGACGTCACCGAGGACACGACCCGGGACTTCCTCATCGCCGTGATGCGCGGCTTCCACGGGGAGTTCACCGAGCACAGCTGGGATCTCGACCGGCGGCTCTTCGAAGCCGGTCGGTGCTTCGGCTTCACCGCCGGCGACCGCTGGGTCGCGACCTGCGGTGCCTTCACCCGGACGATGACGACGCCCGGCGGGTCGGTGCCGATCGGTGCGGTCACCGTCGTCACGGTCGCGCCCACGCACCGCCGGCAGGGTCTGCTCACCGCCATGATGCGTCACCAGCTCGCCGACGTGCACCGGCGCAAGGAGCCCGTCGCGCTGCTGTGGGCGTCGGAGTCGGCGATCTACGGGCGGTACGGCTACGGCAGCGCGGTCCCGCGCCTGGTCGTGTCCGGGCGCACCGCCGAGACCGCGTTCCTGCCCACCGTGGAGCTCGGGGACGGCTGGGTGGAGGAGGTGACGGCGGAGGAGTACGGCGCCGTCGTCCCGGACCTGCACGCCCGCCTGCTGCCCGACCGGCCCGGTGCGCTGGACCGGCCCCCGGTGTTCTGGGAGCGGGATCTCACCGATCGCCCCGAGGACCGCAAGGGGGCTCCGCCGGTCCGTTACGCCCTGCACCGCGACGGCTCCGGTCGGCTCGACGGGTACGCGAGGTTCCGGGTCACCTCGCCGTGGACGGGTGATCTCCCCGACGCCGAGGTGCAGATCCTCGAGGTCGACGCGGCCGACGTCCAGGCCCGGGCGGCCCTCTGGCGGTTCCTCCTCGACCTGGACCTGGTCCGCCGGTTCCGCTGCCACGGCCTGGCCGTCGACGAGCCGCTCCGCTACCTGCTGGCCAACCCGCGGATCCTGACCAGCACCCTGACCGACAGCACGTACGTCCGGATCGTCGACCTGCCCAAGGCCCTGGCTGGCCGTCGCTACGGGGCGGACCTGGATGTGGTGGTCCAGGTGACCGACGCGGTGCTCGAGCACAACGACGGCACCTACCGGATCCAGGCCGAGGCGGGCGAGGCGGCTCGGGTGACCCGCGCCGGTCGGCGCCGCCCGGACGTCAGCCTGGGTATCCGGGAGCTCGGCTCGATCTACCTGGGTGGCACGTCGTTGACGGCCTTGCACCGCGCCGGGCTGGTCAGCGAGCGGACCCCGGGCGCGGTGGCGGCGATGACGATGGCCTTCGACTGGCCGCAGAAGCCGTACTGCCCGGACGACTTCTGAGACCACCGCACGACCCACTCCACTGGTGCGCAGAGGCTGCTTCGACCGACATGAAACAGCCTTCAGGCACCAGTGCGTGCTGAGCAGCGGGCGGGGACGGTCCGCGTAGGGGGATCTCCGGTCAGACGCCGCCCGTCGGGCCGCCGAGGCCACCCAGGTCCGGGGCCCCGGTGCCGGTGCCCGTCTCGCTCGAGCTGCCGCGACCGAAGTCCAGCTGGCCGGGGCGCGACCTCCCGCACCGACGGCAGAACTCGATCGGTCGTGCGGCCTCGACGTCGTCCAGCCGCCGCAGCTCGGTCGCCCAGTCGTGTCGACCGAGCCGGCAGGCCAGTGTCGTGGTCATCACCCCACCGTGACGCGGACGCGAGGGGGTGAGCCACGGACAGCGGTCAGACAATCGGGATGATCCGCCGGTGGGCACGGAGCCCACCGAGCTGACCGCCGCCCTGCACGCCTGCGAGCTCATCGTCGACGACGTCCGCCGGGCCTGCCGGCTCGACGGGGGCTGAGGTCGCTTCGCCGCCCGAAGAGCCCGTTGCGGAGCCCGACGATGATGGGACGGTGCGTGATCCCGCCGAGGTGTTCCCGGACTGGTTCTTCGAGCGAACCGACCCGTCCGACGACGCCCGGTTCTACGCGAGCCCGCGGCTGGTCTCCCACATCGACGACGGGGCGATCGCCGCGGTCGGTGAGCTCTAC
>JBMDXL010000058.1:0-8385 GCA_048594465.1 Microlunatus sp.
CTGGCGCCGGCGCGACGGGCGATGGTGGTCAGTCCCCTGGATGCCCTGCGTCCGGTCGCCGACGTGACCACCGCCCGTCGCTCCGTGCTGGTCCGGTCGGTGATCGGTGGTCTGCTCGCGCTGGTGGGCATCGCCCTGCTCGGCGTGGGTCTGCTCCGCGGCGGCAGCGGCACGCTGCTCCTGGGCGTCGCCGGCTCCGCCCTGCTGGCGGCCGCCGTCATCGGACTCGCCCCGGTCTACCTGCCGCCGGTGTTCGGAGGGCTGGCCCGGCTGCTGCAGGGCGCGCGCCCCAGCGTCCGGCTGGCGGCCGCGAACACCGTACGCAACCCGACCCGGGCGGCCGCGGTGTGCGCGTCGCTGATGCTGGGGGTGGGGTTGATCGTCACCCTCCAGGTCGGGGCGGCCAGCGTGCAGAGCAGCACCCTGGCCTCGGTCCGCCACGAGTTCCCGGTGGACGCCATCGTCCGGGCCCCCAGCGGGGTCCTGCCCCCCGAGGTGGTCAGCGGGGTCCGGGCGCTGCCGGAGGTCCGCTCTGCCATCGCGGTGCCCTCGGCCCAGGCCTCCACCCCGAACGCGTCCGTCCGGCTGGACGGGCTCGGCGCCGACGCCGGGTCGGTGGTCGCGGCGGGCCTCGGTCGGCTCGATGACGGCACCGCCCTGGCCCACCCGTTCACCTTGGAGATGCTCGGCCGGACCGACGGCGACCGGGTCGACGTCACCGTGGGCAAGAAGAGCGCGACGTTCATCCTGCGGGCGAGCGATGTGGCTGACGCCGGGTCGCTGGCGATCACCACCCAGGCCCTGGACCGGATCGCCCCCGACGCGCCGGTGACGGCCGTCTGGGCCGCTGCCGGTGAGCACGCCGACCCGGCCACCGTGATGAGCGGCGTGCGGTCGGTCGCCGCCGCGCACCCGCGACTCGAGGTGGGTGGCTCTCTGGAGCAGGTCGCGGCCATCACCAGCGTCCTGGGCGTCCTGCTGCAGATCGCGACCGCCCTGACCGCGGTGGCCGTGGTCATCGCCCTGGTCGGCATGGGCAACGCGCTGGCGCTCTCGGTGATTGAACGCAGCCGTGAGTCGGCTCTGCTGCGCGCTCTCGGGCTGCAGCGCCGCCAGCTGCGCTGGATGCTGGTGGCCGAGGCGGTGCTGCTGGCCCTGATCGGCTCGGGCGTCGGGGTCATCGCCGGTGTCGCCTTCGGCATGATCGGCACCGCGGCCATGGCGGCCGAAGGCGGCTTCGCCGAGATCAGGTTCGCGGTCCCGGGTGGCCAGACCGTCGCCGTGGTGACCGTGGCGGTCGTCGCCGGTGCGCTGGCGTCGGTCGTGCCGGGCCGTCGAGCGGCCCGCGCCCGGCCGGTCGAGGCACTGGCCGAGACCTGAGCCCGGCGGCGCTCAGCCGGTCGAGCCGTCGAAGGCGAACCCGTGAGGGGCGGCGATGTGGTCGATGGGCTCGTCGGTGAACCGGGCGGCCGTGGTCAGCACCGGGTGCGCGAAGAACGTCTCCGTGCCGGCCGGGAACCGCAGCGGGGTGCCGGTCTGCAACCAGGCGCTGCTGTGGATCATGGCGAGCATCGGGCGCGGCTCGGCGGTCGTGTTGGGCATCCCGGCGTGCCAGAGGCGGATGTCACGGATCAGCATGCTGCCGCGCCGCAGGGTCGGCTGGAACGGTGGCGCCACGGCGCGGCGGGTGGCCAGCCGCTCCTCGTCGATCGTGATCTCCTCACCGAGTCCGACCCCGAGCTCAAGGTGGGTCCCGGGCCACAGCTCGGTGGCCCCGTTGGCCGGGCCCACGTCGACGGTGGCCACGTTGACCACCAGCTGCGCAGCCGGGTGGGCGACCTCCATCGCCTCCAAGGGCCACAGGTGACCGGTGTCGGCGTGCACCGGCTGACGCTGGTCACCGGGCAGGGCGGTGTTGCCGCCGTACATGACGTTCTTCACCCCGGGACCGAGCAGGTCCGCGGTCACCGCGATCACGTACGGGTTGAGCAGCACGTCGGCGAACAGGTACGGGGGGAACGGCGGCGGGTCCTGCTGGAGGTTGCCCGCGTTCCAGTTGTACGGCGTGTCCGAGCGGGCCCGGAGGGCGTCCAGGTCGGCGATCAACCGCTCGTGCAGCACGTCGAGGTGGGCCGGGTCCACCACGTCGGCCAGCACCACCACACCGTCGGCGCGCAGTGCCGCGACGGCCTCCCGTCGGTGCTCGTCGGACAGCGTGCCGACGCGTCGCTCGGACTCGCTCACCATGATCGTGATCATGGGCGACTCCTGGTCGGACGCCGACGTCGACGCCGGTGCACCGGGCTCGACCGGACCGCACCAGCCGTCCGCGCAGACCTCGGCTCCGGTGCTGTCGCCGAGGCTGATCAACGGCGAGAACGGCGTCGGGGACGGCGTGGACACGCGTCGACCGACGCGGACTCGGCGCCGACCTGCTGCAGCACCTGGCGGAAGGTCTCGGTCTCCTGCGCCCCGGAGACCCCGTACTTCTGGTCGAACACGAAGAACGGCACCCCGGTGATGCCGTACGCCGCAGCCTGCGCGACATCGGTCTTGACGTCGGCCAGGTAGCGGTGGTCGGTGAGCGCGGCCACGACCTCGGCGCGGTCGAGCCCGACCTCGGCCGCCAGGTCGGCGAGGTCCTCGACCCGGCCCACGTGGCGACCCTCGACGAAGTAGGCGGCCAGCAGCCGCTCCTTCAGCTCGGCCTGCCGGCCGTGGGCCTTGGCCAGGTGCAGCAGCTCGTGCGCGAGCACGGTGTTGGTCTGGTGGATGGTGTCGTAGCGGTAGTCCAGGTCCACCGACGCGGCGATCCCGACGACCCGGTCGATCATGGCCTGAGCCTGGGCGGGCGCGATCCCCTTGCGCTGGCTCAGGTAGTCCAGCGGTGACCCGGCGAAGTCCACGGGTGTGTCGGGAGCCAGCTCGAAGGAGTGGTACTCCACCTCCACCTGGGCGTCGCTCGCGGCGACGGCCGCTTCGAACTTGCGTTTGCCGATGTAGCACCAGGGGCACTGGATGTCGGACCAGATGTCGACCTTGATCGGTTGGCTCACGTCACGGGTCAACGCTCTTTCCCCGTCCCGCCATTCCCGCTCGCCGGCACGACGGTCAACCGGCGTCGACCACCTCGGTCTCCCCGGGCACCCAGCTGCCGGTCCCGCCGGGACGGCGGAAGGCGATCGGCAGACCACGCGCGGTGCTCCAGGTGACGGTGTCGGTCACCTGGACGTGGACGTGCGGTTCGGTGCTGTTCCCGGAGTTGCCGCACTCCCCCACGGGCGCGCCGGTGACCAGCTGGTCGCCCGGGGTGACGGCGACGGTGCCGCGGCGCAGGTGGGCCAGCAGCACGTACGGTCCGTTCGGACCCAGCGCCAGCACCACGTGGTTGCCGGCCACCGCGGGTGCGCCAGCCCGGACCCGCGTGGCCTGACTCAGCGCGTACGGGATCTGGGCGGGCAGCGACCGTCGGGCCCGGTGGTCGGTCTCGCCGTCGTGGACGAGTGCGACAAGGCCGTCGGCGGGGGCCAGCACGGGCGCGCCGAAGCCGACGAAGATCTCCGGCGGCTCCACCGCCAGCAGCGAGCGCCAGCTCCTCGGCGCCGACCGGTCCCGGCCGTCGACCGCGACGAAGTCGATGGCGTAGGTGACGCCGAGCTGGTGGGTGCCGTGGCTCGGGATCCGCCGGGCCGGGCTGTTGCGGGCCTGCCAGCGGCCCCGGAACGGCAGCGTCAGCAGGACCGGGGACCGGCTGCCCGGGTGCTGGTCGGCGGTCATCGGCTCACCGTACGCCGGACGGGGGTGACGGCGGCGGGCTCGGGCACCGACGCGGGACGACGATCGCGGACCCGGTGTCGAGGACAGGTGGTCGGCTCCGACCTCGGGATGTCAGGCTCATCCGGAGCCACGAGCAGAGGAGTTCAGCGATGAAGTACGTGATCTTGATCCACAGCAACCCGCAGCCCTGGGGCCACCCCACGCAGCAGTTCACCGAGGAGGGTCGCGCGCTGCCGGACGAGCAGCACGCCGAGATGGACCGCGGGTTCGAGGCGCTGATGGAGGAGATCTCCGCGTCCGGGGAGTTCGTCACCGCCGAGGCACTGGCCGATCCGGCGTCGGCCACCCTGTTCCGGTGGACGCCGGAGGCCCACCTGACCACCGAGGGACCGTACGCGGAGACCAAGGAGCACCTGGCCGGCTTCTTCCTGATCGACTGCGCCACCCGGGAGCGGGCAGAGGAGATCGCCGGTCACTTCACCCAGCCGGGCGGCACCGTCGAGCTGCGGCCGGCCATGTGGGCCGGCGGCGACGACCACTGAGCGGAGCGCGATGACCCGGTCGGTGCCCGAGGACCTGTGGCGCGCGTACGCGCCCCAGGTCCTGGCCGCTCTGGTCCGCCGGTACGGCGACTTCGGCGCGGCGGAGGACGCCCTGCAGGAGGCGCTGCTGGCGGCGTACCAGCAGTGGCCGGTCCAGGGCGTTCCCGCCCGACCCGACGGCTGGCTGACCACCGTGGCGTCCCGGCGGCTGATCGACCAGGTGCGCTCGGACGCGTCCCGTGCGGAGCGGGAGCGAGCCGACCTGCTGCGTACGCCGTCGGACCGACGTGTGGCGGCGGGTCCGGACCGGGACAGCGGTGCGGTCGACGACTCGGTGCTGCTTCTGTTGCTGTGCTGCCATCCCGCCCTGTCCCGGCCGAGCCAGGTCGCCCTGACCCTGCGGGCGCTCGGCGGGTTGACCACCGCCCAGATCGCCCGCGCGTTCCTGGTGCCCGAGACCACCATGGCGCAGCGGATCAGCCGGGCGAAGAGCCGGCTCCGGGCGGTCGACCAGCCGTTCGCGTCGCCACCGGCCGCCGAGCTCCCGGCCCGGGTGGGTGCCGTGGCCCAGGTGCTCTACGTGGTGTTCACCGAGGGGCATCTGAGCAGCGCCGGTCGCGACCTCTACGACGTGTCGCTGAGCGAGGAGGCGATCCGGCTGACCCGGTGGCTGCACGCCCGGCTGCCGGGGAGCGGGGAGATCGGTGGGCTGCTCGCGCTGATGCTGCTCACCGACGCCCGCCGGGAGGCGCGCCTGGCCGATGCCGGCGCGCTGGTCCCGCTCGCCCGGCAGGACCGTCACCGGTGGGCCCGGGGCCGGCTCCGGGAGGGGGTGGCGCTGATCGAGGCGGCGCTGCCCAGCGGGCCGGTCGGGCCCTACCAGCTGCAGGCCGCCATCGCCGCCGGGCACGCCGAGGCCGGGCGGGCCGAGGACACCGACTGGAGACAGATCGAGACCCTCTACCGGATGCTGGTCGACCTGGACCCGGGTCCGGTGGTCCGGCTCAACCACGCCGTCGCCGTGGCCATGACCGAGGGACCGGAGACCGCCCTCAGGATGCTCGAACCACTGGCCGCGTCGGCCGAGCTGCGGCACAGCCACCGGCTGCCCGCGGTCCGCGCCCACCTGCTCGCGTCGGCGGGCCGTCCGGCGGAGGCCCGGATCGCGTACGCCGACGCCGCCCGCCTGGCCACGAGCATCCCCGAGCAGCGCTATCTGAACCAGCGGGCCGCCGAGCTCACCTGAAGCAGTGGGTCTGCTGGTGAGGCGGATGGCACCGAGCAGCGGGACGGACGCCGCCGTCGAGGTGCCGCTGACGATCACGGAGATCGTGAGCGCTTGACGGGAGCACCGCGGCGATGCGAGACCGGTGTGATGAACCAACTCCTGGTGGGCTACGCGCGGGTGTCCACAGAGCATCAGGATCTGACCGCGCAGCGCAACAGCCTGGCCGCGCTCGGTGTCGGCGATGACCGCATCTACGTCGACCACGGCCTGACCGGAACGAACCGGGATCGCCCGGGTCTTCGGCTCGCCCTCGCCGCTTGTCACAGCGGCGACACGCTCGTGGTGACCAAGCTGGACCGACTCGCCCGGTCCCTGCCGGATGCCCGCGACATCCTCGACGAGCTCACCAGGCGCCAGGTGAGACTCAGTCTCGGCGGAGCGATCCATGACCCGACCGATCCGATCGGCAGGCTCTTGTTCAACGTCTTGGCCATGGTGGCTGAGTTCGAGGCCGACCTGATCAGCATGCGAACCAGGGAGGGGATGAAGGTGGCCAAGGCCAAGGGCCGGCTCCGAGGCAAGCAGCCGAAGCTGACCAGGATGCAGTCTCGGCACCTCGTCGAGCTCAACGCCCGAGGCAGCTACACCACCAGTGAGCTGGCCGAGCTGTTCAGCGTGAGCCGGTCCACGGTGTACCGGACGATCCAGCGCGAGCCGGAGCCGGCGAACAGCCCGCAACAGCCCTTCCTGCGAGCACCCACGGTGTCGTCCTGACTGCAGGAGCATCGGGCCCGACTGGCGCGGCGACCGCAGTCGTCGCGCCAGTGCGACAGCTGCGGACCCGTGTCGAGATCGTCGGAAAGCCTCCGGAACCAGTCGTCGCACGCCGCAGACACGTCCGCCGTCGTAGGTATCCCCGACCCTCAGAGTCGACGAGTCACAAGCCCTGCCCGAGCGGGCATCCTGCCCGGGCGGGGCTTGTGAGATTTCACATACCCATAGCGGGGGGATCGGTCGCCCAATCTGGTTCTCTGCGTCGAGCGGACGTCTTGCGAACACGCCACGGAGCCTTGACGCTTCCCCTATGGGCATACCCGTCGTCTACTTCAGCTGCGCCAACGACTCGGTGGCTTGGAGCACCGAGGACCGTCCAGGTGGTCCCCTCGTCGAGTCAGGCAGCGCGAAGGCACCGTGCGACGGTTTCGACGCAGACGACTACCACCCGGAAGCTGTTGAACTGTTCACCACCAGACTCGCCCACGTCGACCAAGCAATGCTCCGAGCTGACCCGCGCTGGGACCTCACCGCGCGTGGCCGTGGCGCCGCCCGCGGTCTCGAGCCCTTCGTTGTTGCCCTTACCGACCTGACGCTGACCGCTTTCAGCCAATCGAGCCGCGATGACCTCATGAGTCACCTCGACTGGTGGACTGCGCAAGTAGGTGGCGACGCGGACTCCCGTCAGGCGAACCTACAGTTTCTTCAACAACTCAGGACCCTCGCCATCCGCACCCGTCAGCGGTCACACCATCTGTACTGCTACTCGCAGCACTGATCACCCGGACGCGGGGGGATTCACAGGGGCGCGACGAACCTCGCAGTCGCTTTCGGCAGTTAACGGTCGGCCACTGCGAGACACGGCCGACGGGTCGTCCAGCGAGGCGGGGCTTCTTGCTCACCGCGGATCGCCCGGAGCACTATGGCAACACGATGAGCTACGACGACCGCCGCCTGGCCGCCCTCTACGACTCAGACAACCCCGCCGGACCCGACCACGACTAATCCCGAGCGATCGCTGACCGCCTCCAGCCCGCACGAATCATCGACCTCGGCTGCGGCACCGGACTCCTGACCGTCACCCTCACCGGACCAGATCGCCACATCATCGGCATCGACCCCGCCCAAGCCATGCTCGACCAGGCCGCAGGCCGACCCGGAAGTAACTCGGTGGAGTGGCGCCTTGGCACCTCCGAATAGATCACACCCGCCTCAGCGGATCTCATCGTCCTCACCGGTCACGTCGCCATGCACATTCTCCACGACGACTGGACGACCGCCCTGGCCGACATCGCCGCCGGCCTACGACCCGGCGGCACCCTCGTGTTCGACACCCGCAACCCGGCTGCCGAAGCGTGGCGAGGCTGGGCCCAGCCGACCAGCGAACGCGACACAGTCCTCGGCCGACTGAGGGAACGCACCCAAACGACACCACCCGACGCCGACGGGGTTGTCACCATGCACTGCCACAACAACTTCCTCGACGACGGTGGCGTCCTCGACGTCCGTCAGCAGCTCCAGTTCAGAACCCTGCCGACGCTTCAGACCGACCTCGCCCAGGCAGGACTGACCCTGCAACAGGTCTGGGGTGACTGGCACCACACCCCCTTCACCGACTCACCCACCCAGCACCTCATGCTGATCGAAGCAACCAAGGAATAGGCACTCGACCGCGATCACCGCCTCGTACGAGCCGCCACCGCCATCGGACCTGTCATCGCTGAGGGTCAGCGGCCGGGCAGACCTGTCGCGGTCAAGCTCGACATCCTGCTGAGCGCACGTGCAACACTCCCGCTGTGAGCGCCGAAGAGTCAGTGCGTGCGGTTCTGGATCCGGTTCTGGTGCCGCTCGGCTTCTCGCGCGGTCAAGGCGGCGGTGGCGACGACGCCGACATCATCTGGTGTGCCAGCTATGCCGACTTCAAACGCAGATTCCCGACTCTGCCGCAAGCAACAGAACAAGGCGAGATCGGCGAATACGCCTGCGTGGACTTGACGGCACGCCTCAGCCTCGGCCAGCTGAGCGAAGTCGACCTAGAAGCTCATTCGCTGACCGAGACCCTCG
>JBMDXL010000580.1:0-2611 GCA_048594465.1 Microlunatus sp.
CATCACCAAGCACCTGCAGTTCTCGCTGCCGTACCGGTCGCTGTTCTCCCGGGGCGTGCGCCAGGACACCGTCAACCGGCTGCTGGACGCGATGGTCGTGCTGCTGGCCCGGCTGCACCTGAGCGGCTTCCTGTGGGGGGACGTGTCGCTGTCGAACACCCTGTTCCGTCGCGACGCCGGCTCCTTCGCCGCCTACCTGGTCGACGCCGAGACCGGGGAGCTGCACGACGAGCTCACCCGCGGTCAGCGCGAGCACGACCTCACGATCGCCCGCACCAACCTCTTCGGCGAGTTCTGCGACCTGGAGGCCGGCGGTCTGCTGGACGCCTCCCTCGACCCGCTGGAGCTGGTGCACGCGATCGAGAACCGCTACCGCGAGCTGTGGGGCGAGCTGACCGGGGTGGAGGAGTTCGACGGCAGCGAGATGCACCGGATAGAGTCGCGGGTCCGACGGCTCAACGCCCTCGGCTTCGACGTGGCCGAGCTCGACATCACCACCGACTTCGCCGGCTCGACCATCCGGATCCAGCCCAAGGTCGTGGACGCCGGTCACCACTCCCGCCGGCTGCTGCGCCTCACCGGTCTGGACACCGAGGAGAACCAGGCGCGCCGCCTGCTGAACGACCTGGACTACTACCGGGCCCGGACCGACCAGCAGAACGCCGACGAGGCGATCGTGGCGCACCAGTGGCTGACCGAGCGCTTCGAGCCGGTGGTCAACTCGGTGCCGCAGGAGATGCGCGGCAAGCTGGAGCCCGCCGAGCTCTACCACGAGGTGCTGGAGCACCGGTGGTACCTGAGCGAGCGCGCGGGCCAGGAGGTCGAGGCCAACGACGCCGCCCAGTCCTACATCTCGTCGGTCCTGCACCGCCTGCCCGACGAGGAGGTGGCGGTCAGCACGGAGGAGACCCTGACCGGGCTGGCCAACCCGTACGACCCGTCGATGGGCTTCGCCGACGGCAACGACGACAAGCCGTACGACCCGTGGGAGGACGACGACGAGGGACCGGGCGGGGACGAGGAGCCGGCCGCGGCCTATCTCGACATCGCCGCCCTACGAGCCCGGACCAGCAAGCCGACGCTCCGGGACTGACGGTCCCGCGGGGTTCCCGCGGCAGCGACCGGGTCAGCGGGGCGGCATCCGGAGCGCCCCGTCCAGGCGGATGACCTCACCGTTGAGCAGCGGGTTGGCGATCAGCTGAGAGACCAGCAGGGCGTACTCCTCGGGCCGACCCAACCGCGCCGGGTGCGGCACCAGGGTCTCCAGGGAGGTCCGGGCGCTCTACGGCAGACCTGCCATCATCGGGGTCTCCATCACCCCGGGGGCGATGGTCATCACCCGGATCTGCCGCTCGGCCAGGTCGCGGGCGGCCGCGAGGGTCAGGGCGGCGATCCCACCCTTGCTGGCCGCGTACGCCGCCTGCCCGATCTGCCCGTCGTACGCGGCCACGCTGGCCGTCATCACGATCAGCCCCCGGTCGCCGTCGATCGGCGGGTTGTCCAGCATGGCCGCCGCGACCAGCCGGAGGACGTTGAAGGTGCCGAGCAGGTTGATGTCCACCACCCGGCGGAAGTCCTCCAGCGGCAACGTCCCCCGCTTGCCGACGATCCGGCCGGGTGTGGCCACCCCGGCGCAGGCGACCACCACCCGCAGCACGCCGGCGCGCTGTGCGGCGTCGACGGCCGCCTGCACCTGCTGCTCGTCGCGGACGTCGGCGGCCACCGCGGTCACCCCGTCACGCGACGGCAGCGCGGCGACGGCGTCGGGCAGATCGACGACCACGGCGTGCGCTCCGGTGGCCCGCACGCTCTCGACGGTGGCGGCCCCGAGCCCGGAGGCGCCACCGGTGACCAGGACGACGTCGCTGTCGGTGAGGTGCATGAGGTCAGTCTGGCGGACCTGCCCGGCGGTCGCGCGCGCCGGCCCCGGTCAGCAGACCGGACCGCGGTCGACCGGCAGATCGGATCTCGGGCTCTCGATGGCGGGCTGCACCCGGGTGACCCGGGAGGCGCACCGCGCGGCTCCGCCGCTGCTCAGGTGGCTGCCGTCCACCCAGAGGTCGAGAGTGAAGGCGCCCCCGTTGCGGCCGTCGTAGCAGGCTCCGCAGATGTCCTCGACGATGACGTACTTCTTCAGCTCGGGCAGGTAGAACCGCGTGCCGAACGCGAACCGGCCGGACTGCACCGCGACGGTGATCGGGTCCTTCCAGGTGCCCGTGCCGCCGGCCCGGTCGTGCAGGACCGGTCGGGCGATCTGGGCCGATCCGGGCGGGCTGTTGTCCCAGTAGGTGTAGCCCGTGGTGAAGATCTCCGCCCGCCGGCCGCCGCCGTCACCGACGTCAGCGGGCTCGCCGCCCCGCAGCACCGACCGGACCTCCCGGGTGCCGCGCAGCACCAGGGCGCTCGTCGGCTGGGTGGTCACGCTCGAGCGCGTCTTCGTCCGGCTGACCACGGTGCCGTTGTGCCGGACCTCGGTGGTCACGGTGGTCCGCTCCCCCGCGACGCCGGCGCGCAGGGTCTTCCGCTGGCCCCGATCGAGCTCCTTCGAGTTCTTGTACGTGGTCGCGGGAGCGAACTCGGACCGCTTGGTCACCTGCCGGGTGTCGACCCG
>JBMDXL010000581.1:0-8994 GCA_048594465.1 Microlunatus sp.
ATCTGCGCGCTGTCGGTGCTGCTGGCCCGGGTCTTCACCGGTCCGCTCAACCGGCTGCTGCGCGGGGTCCGGGACGTGGCCGGCGGCCGGCTCGGGACCCAGGTCGACACCCGGTCCCGGGACGAGTTCGGCGACCTCGCCGTGGCGTTCAACGACATGAGCACCAGCCTGCTCACCAAGCAGACGCTGCTGGAGGCCCAGCAGGCGGAGAACGACCGGATGCTGTCGTCGATGATGCCGGAGTCGGTGGCCAAGCGGTACCGCGGTGGGGAGACCAGCATCGCCGCCGAGCACCACGACGTCTCGGTGGTCTACGCGACCGTGGAGGGGTTCGACGCCTTCGCCTCGCACCTGCCCGCCGGCGAGGCTGTCGAGCTGCTCAACACCTTGTCCCGGTCGTTCGAGGAGGCCGCGAACAGGGCTGGAGTGGAGAAGGTCCGCGCGGTCGGCACCGGCTACATCGCCAGCAGCGGCGCCGTCGTCCAGCGGGTCGACCACGCCCGCCGGGTGGTCGACTTCGCCCTGGAGTTCGCCTCCGCGCTCGAGCGCTTCAACAGCCAGCACGGGGCGAAGCTGAGGCTGCGGGCCGGGATCGACACCGGCGACGTGCAGAGCGGTCTGATCGGCCGCCAGGACGTCGTCTACAACCTGTGGGGCTCGGCGGTCGACCTGGCCTTCCGGGTCCGCACCACGGCGCGGGGGGCCGGCATCTACATCACCAACGACGTCCGCGAACGGCTCGGCAACGCCTACGCCTACGAGGACGCCGGGACCGTCGAGGAGAACGGGAAGCTCACCCCCGTCTGGCTGCTGACCCGGCAGGAGGGCTGACGTGGCCGGCTGGGAGTTCTGGTCGATCGCCCTGATCATCGGACTGCCGATCTGCGTCCTCGTCCTGTCCGAGGTCCAGCTCCGGCTCCGCCGACGGGACAGCCCGCTGGCCGCGCCGATGAACCGGATCCGGATCCTGCTGCTGCCCCTCGTCGGTCTGCTGCTGCTGCTCACCCAGGCGGCGCAGGTGCCCACCCAGAACAGCGGCGTCCGCATCGTGGCCACGTTCGTCGGCATCGGCGTGGTCACGTCCACCCTCGGCCTCCTCAACGCCATCCTGTTCGGCAACGCCCGCCAGGGCACGTGGCGTGAGCGGCTGCCCAGCATCTTCGTCGACCTGGGCCGGCTGATCCTGATCGTGGCCGGCGCCGCGATCGTGGCCTCCACGGTCTGGGGCTTCGACGTCGGCGGCCTGTTCGCTGCGCTCGGCGTCGGCTCGATCGTCATCGGCCTCGCCCTGCAGGGGGCGATCGGCAGCGTCGTGTCCGGTCTGCTGCTGCTGTTCGAGCAGCCGTTCACCATCGGGGACACCCTGACCGTCGGCACCGTGACCGGGCGGGTGGTGGAGATGAACTGGCGGTCCACCCACATCAACACCGGGTCCGGGGTCCAGATCATCCCCAACGCCACCATCGCCGCCGCCTCGTTCACCAACCTGAGCCGGCCCACCTCCGCCCATGACCAGGTCGTCGCCTCCACGTTCGCCCCGACCGACCGGCCGCACGAGGTGATGGCCACCCTGCTGGCGGTGGCGCGCGACATCCCCAACCTGCGACCCGACACCGCGCCCAGCGTCCGGATGACCGGGGACGGCACCTACGAGACGACGCTGCCGCTGCAGTCCGCGTCCGTGGCCGCAGCCGCCCAGTCGCAGTTCCTCACCTGGCTCTGGTACGCGGCGCGCCGGGACGAGCTCGCGCTGGCCGGTCTCCCCTTCGTCCAGCTGCCGCAGACCGAGGTCGCCGACGCGCTCCGGGAGATGACCAGCACCCTGGGGCTGGACGAGAACGACATCCAGGAGATCTCCGCGGTGTCGGAGATCGAGGAGTACGGCCGCGGCGAGCACATCAAGCGGATCGGGGTGGTCCCGCCACGCCTCGGCTACGTGCTCAGCGGTCTGGTCCGGGTCACGACCCAGACACCGGACGGCGCCGAGATCGAGGTGGCCGTCTACGACCGGGGCGAGATCCTCGGCGTCTCGGGTGTCCTGCGGGAGCCGTCCCTGGTCAGCTGCGTGGCGGTGGACGTCGTGCGGGTGCTGCACATCCCGTACGACGCCGTGGACCGGCTGGTCGCCGCCCGCCCCGCGGTGGCCCGTCGGCTGAACCAGCTGGTGGCCACCCGGGAGGAGCAGCGCCAGGAGGCGCTGCGCACCGCCGACCTGCCCAGCACGGCGGGCGAGGCAGCGCCTGACGAGGGCATGGGCTCCCGGATCGCCGGTCTGGCCCGCTTGATCTGACCCGCCCTGATCTGACCCGCCCTCGATCTGACCCGCCCTGATCTGACCCCGTGGTCCGAGGTCGGCCGTAGGGTGAACCCGGCGCTCCCTCCGGGAGCCGAGAACAGGAGCAGGGCGATGAGCTATCCACCCGGCCACGGACCGTACGGTCCCGGGTCGCCGTACGCGGCGGTGCACAGCCAGGTGGTCACCCAGCCGCACCGTTCCTCCACCGCCCACCTGGTGATCGCCTGGATCGCGGCCGCGCTGACGCTGGGCTACCTGCTGCCGTGGGCGATCGCGGCCACCCGGAACAAGAGCAACACCGCCGCCATCGCCCTGATCAACCTGCTGCTCGGCTGGAGCCTGGTGGGCTGGGTGGTCGCCCTGGTGATGTCGGTGAGCAGCGAACCGCAGCCGGTCGTCTACGTGAACACCGCGATCCTGCCGCCGCCGCCGTACGGGCAGCAGGGGTACGGGCAGCAGGGCTACGGGCAGCAGGGGTACCCAGCGGCGTACGGTCAGGCGGCCGCGGCCCCGGGGCTGCCGCCGGCCGGGCCGCACCCCGGCTACGGACAGCAGCCCGAGCCCACGGTGATCCTGCCGCCACAGGACCCGTGGGCCGAGGACCGCCGCGACTACCGCTGAGCCGCCGCCACCTTCCGCCGCAGATCGGCCACCGAGTCCCGGCGGCCACCGTGCTCGACCAGCCAGGCGTCCACCTGCGACCGATCCTGGTGCGTCATCACCGCGACCACGTCGCCGGGGCGGGCCTGGCCCACCAAGGAGGCCAGTCCTTCCACCTCGCCCGGGTGCTCACGGGTGACGGTCGTCCCGGCGTGCTCCGCGCCCTCGGCGATCAGCGTCCCGAGCTCGGCCATCGGGCGGCCCCGCAGGTACTCGTCCTTGTGCACGATCTCGACCACGTCGGCTGCCAGCGCCGCGATCTCCCCCAGGGTGACGAACACGTCGTCGGAGCGATCGCCCGCCGTGCCGACACCCAGCAGCAGCCGACCACCGGCCGGCTCGATCCCCCGGGCGATCTCGATCAGCGCCTGCAGGCCGGCCTCGTTGTGGGCGAGGTCGATCACCACGCTGATCTCTCCCCCGTGGTCGTCGCCCGGGCCGGCGACGGGCACGGTCCACACGTTCATCCGACCCGGGTTGTCCTCGCCGGGGTCGAAGGCGCGGAGCCCGTCGGCGACCTGCTCGGCACTCAGCCCGATCGCCAGCGCGGCCGAGGTGACGGCCAGGGTGTTCTCGATGTTGACCCGGCTGAGCCCGGCCAGGGTCATGCCCACGTCCACCACCGGCACCACCGGCAGCGGATCCGACCCCGGCTGCAGCACCGAGACCCAGCCGTCGATCACCGTGGTCACCCGACCGCCGTCGTCGATCACCGCGCGCGCCGCCGGGGAGTTCGGGTCCAGGGTGAACACCCACACCCGGGCCTTGGTGCCCAGCCGCATCGCGAACGTCCGCGGGTCGTCCCCGTTGAGCACGCACCAGCCACTGGGTCGGGTGATCTTGGTGATCACCGCCTTGACCTCGGCCAGCTGGTCCAGGGTCTCGATCCCGCCGATGCCGAGGTGGTCGGCGCTGATGTTGGTCACCACCGACACGTCGTTCCAGGCCACCCCGACACCGCGACGGAGGATCCCACCGCGAGCGGTCTCGGTGACGGCCAGCTGCACCCCGGGCTGGCGCAGCACCTGACCGGCTCCGCTGGGCCCGGAGTAGTCGCCGGCCTCGACCAGCTCACCGTTGAGGTAGACGCCGTCGGTGCTGGACCAGCCGACCGACAGCCCGGTCCGCTGGGCGATGAAGCCGAGCATCCGCGAGGTGGTGGTCTTGCCGTTGGTGCCGGTCACCGCGACCACCGGGATGCTCGGCTTGATCAGCTCGGGTGCGGAACCGGGTGGGGTGCGGGCGAGCCGCTCGGCCGCCTGCTCCAGCACGTCGGCCACCCCGGAGGCCTTGTCGGAGCCGACGGCGTCCAGCACCGCGGCGACGCCCTCGGCGAGTCGCTCGGCCCGGGCCGAGTTCCGCCAGGGGTAGGGGACCCCCAGCTCGGTCACCACACAGCCCGGACGCGACCGTACGGCGAGCCGCCGGACGCCGCCGGCCGACGCGAGCCGGCGGACCAGGTGGGCCACCGCCCGGGCGGCGAACCGCTGCCGGAAGGCCGAGTCGACCGGCCCCGGCCGGGAGCGGGTCAACCCGACGTCGGCGGCGAGACGCTGGGCCCGTGCGAGGTCGAGCTCGAGCAGGGCGCTGATGTCCAGGGTGACCTTCGCGGCGGGCCGTGGGAAGTAGAGGTTGGGACCGTCCAGCAGCCGCACCTCGACCAGGGACCTCGCCCTGGCCGCCTGCTCACGACCCGGGGCCCCGGTCACCGGCTCAGGCGCCCATCGCGTGCACGCCGCCGTCGACGTGGATGATCTCCCCCGTCGTGGCCGGGAACCAGTCGCTCAGCAGGGCGACCACGGCCTTGGCCGTGGGCACCTGGTCCTTGGGGTCCCAGCCGATCGGAGCCCGCTGCGCCCAGATGGTGTCGAACTCGTCGGCCCCGCCGATCGCCTTCTTGGCCAGCGTCTGCAGCGGTCCGGCCGCCACCAGGTTGACCCGGACGCCGTCGGGGCCGAGGTAGCGCGCCAGGTAGCGGCTGGTGCTCTCCAGCGCTGCCTTGGCCACGCCCATCCAGTCGTAGACGGGCCAGGAGATGGTGGCGTCGAAGGTCAACCCGACCACCGACGACGGGTTCGCCAGCAACGGCTTGACGGCCATGGCCAGCGAGGTGAGGGAGTACGCCGAGACGTGCATCGCGGTGGACACGTCGGGGTAGGGCGTGGTCAGGAACTTGCCGCCCAGCGCGGTCTCGGGGTTGGCGAAGGCCAGCGAGTGGACGACCCCGTCCAGCCGGTCCACGTGCTCCCCGACCGCGTCGGCCAGACCGGCCAGGTGGTCGGCGTTGGTGACGTCGACCTCCAGCAGCGGCGGCACCGGGTCCAGCTTCTTGATCACTCGTCCGGTCAGGCTCATGGCCCGCCCGAAGTTGGAGACGATGACGTTCGCCCCCTCCTCCTGGGCGATCCGTGCCACGTGGAAGGCGATGGATGTGTCCAGGGTCACTCCGGCGACCAGGATGTTCTTGCCCTCAAGGATTCCCACTGCTGTCCCTCCGCGTGCTCGGTGTGTGCGTGTCGTACGGCTCGGTGCATCCGCCGCAGCGGCTGCGGTCGAAAACTCTCAGTGACCCATTCCCAACCCACCGTCCACCGGGATCAGGGCGCCCGTGATGTAACCGGCCGCGTCGGAGGCCAGGAACTCGATGGTGGCCGCGATGTCGTCCACCGCCCCGAGCCGGCCGAGGGGGATCTGGTCGGTGTACTTCTTGACCAGGTCGTCGGCCAGCACCGCGGTCATGTCGGTCTCGATGAAGCCCGGCGCCACCACGTTGGCGGTCACCCCGCGCGAGCCGAGCTCACGGGCCAGCGAGCGGGCCAGGCCGACCAGGCCCGCCTTCGAGGCCGCGTAGTTGACCTGGCCGGCGGAGCCGAGCTGACCGACCACCGAGGAGATGAAGATCATCCGGCCGAACCGGGCCCTCATCATCGCGCGGGTCGCACGCTTGGCCACTCGGAACGAGCCGGTGAGGTTGGTCTCGATCACCGAGGACCAGTCGTCGTCGCTCATCCGCATCAGCAGGGTGTCGCGCGTGATGCCGGCGTTGGCCACCAGCACCTCGACCGGTCCCAACGCGGCCTCCACCTCGGCGAAGGCGGCGTCCACCTGCGCGGGATCGGTGATGTCGCACTGCACCCCGAGCACGCCGTCGGGGACGTCGCCGCTGCGGTAGGTGGCGGCCACCCGGTGGCCCGCGGTCTGCAGCCGCTGGGCGATGCCCCGGCCGATGCCCTTGCTGCCGCCGGTCACCAGCACCACCCGGCCGGAGGCGGTCGGGGCGGTCTCGGACGTCGCGTCGTTGTCGGTCACGGGGTCAACCTATCCAGTCCGCGGTGGCCTCTGCCACGGTCGGTCGGTGTGCCGCCCGACGGCGGGGACGCGCGACGTAGGGTGGCGTCGTGACCGGGGCCGACGACCGCTTGGGGCCCGAGCGACGCACCGATCGTCCGACCGGCGTCCGCTCGGGTGGTGGGGTCGCGTTCGGTTCCAGCTCGGTCATCACGAACGCCCGCGGCGCCCGGAGCGAGGAGCAGTCGATCCGGCAACGGCGCTACGCCATCACCATGGCGTTCCGCACCGGCTGCTTCATCGCCATGATCTTCGTCCCCGGCGTGTTCCGCTGGATCCTGTTCGCCGGGGCGGTCTTCCTGCCCTACATCGCGGTGATCTTCGCCAACCAGTCGCACCAACGCGATCCGGAGGACGCGGTGAACGGCGGGGTGCCGAGTGACGCCACGGCCGTCACCACGGGCAGCGAGCGCCCCCAGCTGGTCAGCGGTGACGTGATCAGCGGCGACGTGATCAGCGGTGACGTCGAGGAGCCCGATGACCGGGTCGCCTGACCCGCACCCCCTGCTCCGGGGGATCGACCCGCTGCCCACCGGCCCGGACGGGCTGGTCTGCTCGGCCAAGGGCTGCCGGGCCCCTGCGGCGCACGACCTGCGCTGGAACAACCCGAAGATCCACACCGAGGACCGGCGCAAGCACTGGCTGGCCTGTCCGGAGCACCGCGCGTCGCTGACCACGTTCCTGAGCTCGCGCGGCTTCCTGCGCGAGGTGGAGGACCTGCCCGGGGACACCCCCTAGGGTCAGCCGCCGATGGCCGACATCGGTCGGTCGGGCTGCAGGAACGACGGGTCGTCGATGCCGTGCCCGGGGCGCTTGCCCGCCACCGCCCGGACCCACTGCTCGGCCAGCTCCTCGTCCGTGGCGCCTTCACGGAGCGTGCGCCGGAGATCGGACTCGGTGCGGGCGAACAGGCAGTTGCGCAGCTGTCCGTCAGCGGTCAGCCGGACCCGGTCACAGGCCCCGCAGAACGGCTTGCTCACCGACGCGATGATGCCGACGCGGTGGTCCTCGCCGACGAGCCCGTCGATGTGCTCGGTCCCCTCGACCCGGAACAGCTCGGCCGGGGCGCTCCCCCGCCGCGCCCGGTCCCGCTCGTCCTCCACCAACCTCACGTGCGCCGACAGCCGCTCCCGGATCTCGTCGGCGGTGATCATCTCCTGCCGGCTCCAGGCGTGCTGCGCATCCAGCGGCATCTGCTCGATGAACCGGAGCTGGACCCCGGTGCGCAGGGCCCACTCCAGCAGCGGGTACGCCTCGTGGTCGTTGACCCCGCGCAGCAGCACGGTGTTGATCTTCACCGGCACGAGGCCGGCCGCCACCGACGCCTCGACACCGGCCAGCACGTCGGCCAGCCGAGGTCGTCGGGTGATCTGCTTGAAGGTCTGCGGGTCGAGGGTGTCCAGCGAGATGTTGATCCGGGTCAGACCGGCGGCGGCCAGCGAGGCGGCCCGGTCAGCCAGCCCGATCCCGTTGGTGGTCAGCGCGATGGCGGGGGCCGGGTCGAGATCGGCGATGGCCGCCACCAGCCACTCGAGGTCACGACGCAGCAACGGCTCACCACCGGTCAGCCGCACGGTGGTGATCCCCAGGCGGGTGACCCCGATCCGGATCAGCCGGAGCGTCTCCTCGTCGGTCAGGACATCCGCCCGAGGCAGCCAGTCGAGTCCCTCGGCCGGCATGCAGTACTGGCAGCGCAGGTTGCACCGATCCGTCAGCGACACCC
Source organism: Microlunatus sp. (assembly GCA_048594465.1). Lineage (GTDB taxonomy): Bacteria > Actinomycetota > Actinomycetes > Propionibacteriales > Propionibacteriaceae > Microlunatus. The sequence goes on from JBMDXL010000581.1 coordinate 8,028, forward strand.
GCAGGTCGGTCGCCACCCGTCCGTACGCGTCCCCCAGGGGCCGCATCGTGGCAGCTCCGGGAGCCGGGTCCGCGGGGCGGATCCGGGGCAGCGGGAGCAGGGTCGTCACCGGTGAAGTCTAGGTGGCGTCGCCGTCGGTGTCGCCGCGCGCCTCCAGGGTCCGTCGCCGGCTCCAGATCGTGTACACCGCTCCGGCGATCGCGCCGACGAAGGCGAGCCGGGTCAGACCGGGACGGGAGAGCACGTGGCCGGTGGCGTGGTCCAGCGAGAGCCGACCGGGGCCGCTGAGAGCGAGAGCGGTGGCCGTCAGGGCGTAGGTGGCCGGCAGCTCGAAGCCGCCGGACTGACCGAAGAACCCGTTGGGCGCGTGCACGCTGCCGGCGGTGACCATGGTGGCTGTCGCGGCGGCCGCCGCCGGGCCGGTGCCCAGACCGAGCGCCAGCAGCACCCCGGAGCCCGCCTCGCCGGCCCCGGCCAGCGCCGCGTTGAGCTTGGGCGGCTCGAAGCCGGCGGAGTCCAGGAACTGGGCCGTGCCCTCGACACCGCCGCCCCCGAACCAGCCGAAGAGCTTCTGGGCGCCGTGGGCGAACAGGGCGCTGCCGACCCCGACCCGGAGCAGCAGCAGACCCAGGTCGCGGGTGGCGGAGTGGTTCGTGCGGTGTCCAGCCATGTCGGCCTCCTTCGTCAGGGACCGACGCTATGTCACCGCCCGGCGACGGTCGCCGGGGCCCCCGACCGGACCCGCCCGGCGTGGCTGTAGAGGTTCATCGCGTCCCCGCGGACGAAGCCGGCCAGGGTCAGCCCGGCCCGGTCGGCCAGCTCCACGGCCAGTGAGCTGGGCGCGGACACGGCCACCAGCACGCCGATCCCGGCCAGCACGGCCTTCTGGGTGACCTCGAAGGAGGCGCGGCTGGACACGTACAGGATCGCGCCGGTCAGCGGCAGCAGCCGCTGGCGGAGCGCCCAG
>JBMDXL010000582.1:0-2961 GCA_048594465.1 Microlunatus sp.
GCACCTGGCTGGTGAAGATCAGGATGGCCAGCGCGTTGACGAAGCCGACCATCACGCTACGCGGGATGAACCGCATCAGATTGGCCACGCCGAGCAGACTGAGCAGGATCTGGACCACCCCGGCCAGCAGCACCGCCGCCACCAGGTAGTCCACGCCGTACTCCCGGGTCAGCGGCGCCACCACCAGCGCGATCGCCCCGGTGGCCGCGGAGATCATCGCCGGCCGTCCGCCGGTGAACGCGATGGTGACCGCCATGGTGAAGGACGCGAACAGCCCGACCCGGGGGTCGACACCGGCGATGATCGAGAAGGAGATGGCCTCTGGGATCAAGGCCAGGGCGACGACCAGTCCGGCCAGCACCTCGGTCCGCAGCCGACGGGGTGATCTCAGCGCGGCCCGCACCGAGGTGGGTGAGGGGGTCGCCGCCGGAGCGGAGGTGGTTTCGGGCACGGGCATGGGCACCTGGCTTCGTGAGGGGAGACGCGTCGCCGTCCGAGCGATCCGACGGCGGGCGGGAGAGAGGGACGTCGACGGTGGCCGCCCGAGCCCTGACTCTACCCTGACGTAAGGGTTGAGTTGGACCAGCCGTGCGGTGAGCGAGGATGGGCCGGTGAACAGCTTCGACCCGGTCGCCCCGGATCGTCCGCGCCTGGGACTCGAGGTGCTCGTCGTGCTGGCCATCTCACTGGGTCAGTCCGGGGTCTACTCGGTGCTGCGGATCATCGAGCGGATGACCCGGGGGGTGCAGCTCGACCAGCAGACGTCGACCCTCAACGCGTCGGTCACCCCGGACCGACCCTGGCTCGACCTGACCTACCAGCTGGTGGGCATCGGCTTCGCCGTGGTGCCGGCGCTGCTGGCCCTCTACCTGCTGGGTCTGACCGACCGTCCGGCCACCCGACGGATCGGCTTCGACCTGACCCGTACCGGCTTCGACGCCTGGTTCGGCACGGTGATCGCGGCCTGCATCGGCATCCCGGGCCTGGGGCTCTACCTGGTGGCCAAGGCGATGGGGGTGAACACCCAGGTGCAGGCCTCCGGACTGACCGACCACTGGTGGACGATCCCGGTGCTGGTCCTGGCCGCGGCGCAGAACGCGGTGCTGGAGGAGGTGGTGATGATCGGCTACGTCTTCACCCGGCTCGGCCAGCTGGGGTGGCGGTTGCCGGCAATCATCCTCACCAGCGCCGTGGTCCGCGGGTCCTACCACCTCTACCAGGGCTGGGGCGGGTTCGCCGGCAACCTGATCATGGGCGTGGTCTTCGGCCTCATCTACCTGCGCTGGAAGCGGGTGATGCCGCTGGTCGTGGCCCACACCCTGCTCGACGTCGCCGCCTTCGTGGGCTACGCCCTGCTGGCGCCGCACGTCTCCTGGCTCTGACAGGCCCACGAGCGGGAAGCCGACGCGCCCGGCGTGCGGAGGAGTGATGAGCGAAGCCAACGCTTTTCCGGCTTCGCGAAGAGCGACGACGTAGCCGGTGAATGCACGTTGGCGTCGCGAGTGGGCCCATCAGACCCGATCACTTCCTCGACACCAGGCTGTGGGCGAAGAACCGCATGTTCGACGGCTTCTCGGCCAGCCGGCGGACCAGGTAGCCGTACCAGTCGGTGCCGTACGGGACGTAGACGCGGACCGTGTGCCCGAGCCAGGCCAGCCGGGCCTGCTCGCTGGGTCGGATCCCGTAGAGCATCTGCAGCTCGAAGCTGTCCTTGGCCCGCTGCTCCCGCTCCGCCAGGGCCAGCGCGATCTCCACCAGCCGCGGGTCGTGGGTGGCCACCATCGGGTAGCCCTGACCCGCCATCAGGATCTTCAGGCAGCGCACGTACGCCCGGTCGATCTCGGCCGGGTCGGTGTGGGCCACCGCCTCGGGCTCGGCGTAGGCGCCCTTGCAGAGCCGGACCCGCGAGCCGGCGACGGCGAGTGCCTCGCAGTCCGCCTCGGTCCGGAACAGGTACGCCTGCAGCACCGCTCCCACCCAGGGGTAGTCCCGCCGCAGTGTGGCGATGATGCCCAGGGTGGAGTCGGTGGTGGTGTGGTCCTCCATGTCGATGGTGACCGTGGTGCCCACCTCGATCGCGGCCTCGCAGATCAGCTGGGCGTTCTCGGTGGCGATCCGCTCGCCGTGCGCTCCGAGCAGCTGACCGATCGCGGAGAGTTTGACCGAGACCTCTGCGGTGGACGCCAGGCCGGCTGCGGACAGGCGTCCGAGCAGGTCCAGGTACGCGTCCGTGGTGGCGCTGGCCTGCTCCCGCTTGGTGGTGTCCTCGCCGAGGTGGTCGATCGTCACGGTGAGTCCCGCGTCGGCCAGGGTGCGCGTCGCCCGCAGGACGTCGTCGGTGGTCTCGCCGGCCACATAGCGGTCGACGACCCGACGGGTCACCGGCGCGTGGGTGATCGTGGACTTCGCCACCCTGCTGCGGGACATCTTGAGCAGGGCCTCACGGAGGACCGGCATGTCGTGCTCCTTCTCCCTCACCCGGGTGGTCCGCGGCGCGGCCGACCCTCACCTCCGACGCGACCACGGGCTCAGGCTCCGTCGTCGCTCCCGCCGGTCAGTGCGTCCGCCACCCCCGCGCCGTCGACGGCGTAGGTGGGGTGCAACGGCGTGGCCAGGTGCAGCCGGGTGAAGGCCAGCGACTCCGCCAGATCGGCCTCGCGCTGGGCCCGGGTGTCGGCCTTGCGGGTGTTGACCTCGAGCACCACGTGGCCGTCGAAGTCGGTCCGGGCCAGGTGCTCCAGCACCTTGTCGGCCCGCTGGTCACCCCGGCCGGGCACCATGTGCTCGTCCTTGGCCGACCCGCTGCCGTCGGTCAGGTGCACGTGCCGCAGCCGGTCGCCCCACGACCTGGCCAGGTCCAGCGACTGCTGGTTGGCCGTCGAGGCGTGGGAGAAGTCCAGGGTGAGGCTCTCGTAGTCGAGCTCCGTCGGGTCCCAGCCGGGCATGTACGCCTTGAGCTCA
>JBMDXL010000583.1:0-1896 GCA_048594465.1 Microlunatus sp.
GAGATCCATCCGCTGGGCATCGGCGACCGGGAGGACCCGGTCCGGTTGGTCTTCGACGCCGAACCGGGACCGGCCGTCATCGTCGGCATCGCCGACATGGGCGACCGTTTCCGACTGGTCCTCAACGAGGTCGACGTCGTCCCGCCGGACGCCGAGCTGCCGAAACTGCCGGTGGATCGGGCGGTCTGGCGTCCGCGGCCCAACTTCCGCCCCTCCAACCAGGCCTGGCTGACCGCCGGCGGCACCCACCACACCGAGCTGTCCACCGCGCTGACCACCGACGAGGTCGACGACCTGGCCACCATCCTCGGGGTCGAGCTGCTCGTCATCGACGGCGACACCACCACGCGCGGCTTCGCCAAGGAGGTGCGCTGGAACCAGGCCTACTACCGCCTGGCCCAGGGCCTCTGACGGCCGACCACTCCGTCCTCTCGCAGACCGACATCACCATCGAAGGAAACGACATGAGTGAACCCGCAGTGCCGCAGGCGATCTCCGACGGCACCGCCGTCCTGGGCATCGAACTCGGATCGACCCGCATCAAGGCGGTGCTGATCGACGAGCACCACACCCCACTGGCGGTGGGCAGCCACAGCTGGGAGAACCAGTTCGTCGACCGGCTCTGGACGTACTCGCTGGACGCGGTGTGGACCGGTCTGCAGGAGTGCTACGCCGGCGTGGTGGCCGACGTCCGTAGCCGGTACGGCGTGGAGCTGACGTCGCTGGGCGGCCTCGGCGTCTCGGCGATGATGCACGGCTACCTGGCCTTCGACGAGGCCGGCGAGCTGCTGGTGCCGTTCCGCACCTGGCGCAACACCAACACCGGCGCCGCCGTGGAGAAACTGAGCCCGCTGTTCGGTCACAACATCCCGCACCGGTGGAGCATCGCCCACCTGTACCAGGCGGTGCTGGACGGCGAGGAGCACGTCGGCCGGATCGACCACGTCAACACTCTGGCCGGGTACGTGCACTGGAAGCTCACCGGCGAGCAGGTGCTCGGTATCGGCGACGCGAGTGGCATGTTCCCGATCGACGTCGCCAACGGCACCTACAACTCCCGGATGGTCGCCCAGTTTGACGATCTGGTCTCGGGTAGCCCGCTGGCCCACGGCCTGGCCGACCTGCTGCCGGCCATCCGCCGGGCCGGGGAACCGGCCGGGACGCTCACCGAGCAGGGCGCCCGGTTGCTCGACCCGACCGGGTCGCTGACCGCCGGTGCCCCGGTCTGCCCGCCCGAGGGTGACGCCGGCACCGGCATGGTGGCGACCAACGCCGTCGCCCCGCGCACCGGCAACGTCAGCGCCGGAACGTCGATCTTCGCGATGGTCGTGCTGGAGAACGAGCTGAGCCGGGTGCACGACGAACTCGACCTGGTCACCACCCCGGCCGGCGACCTGGTCGCGATGGCCCACTGCAACAACGGGGCCAGCGAGATCGACGCGTGGGCCGGGCTCTTCGGCGAGTTCGTCGGCGCCGCTGGTCTCCCTATCGACAACTCCACCGTCTTCGAGACGTTGTTCCGTTCGGCGCTGGACGGCGCCCCCGACGGCGGCGGCCTGATGGCGTTCAACTACCTGTCCGGAGAACCGATCACCGGGCTGGAGGAAGGGCGGCCGCTCTACTTCCGCACCCCCGACAGCACCCTGTCGCTGGCCAACTTCATGCGGACGCAGCTCTACTCCGCGCTGGCCACCCTGCGGCTCGGCATGAACGTGCTGACCCAGGAGGAGGGCGTCGGGCTCGACTCGATGTTCGCGCACGGGGGCCTGTTCACCACCAAGGGCGTCGCCCAGCGCTTCCTGGCCGCGGCCATCGACACCCCCGTGTCGGTGGGTGAGACGGCGTCCGAGGGGGGTCCCTGGGGAATGGCCGTGCTCGCCGCGTCCGCCGTGCACC
>JBMDXL010000584.1:0-4929 GCA_048594465.1 Microlunatus sp.
TACTCCCTGCACGACGTCGAGGACTTCCACCGCTCCGGGGTGCTGCAGTTCTCTCCGGTCTCCGGTGAGTTCCGGTCCTGGATCACCGAGCGGCAGGCCCTGGCCGCCATGGCCGACTCCGAGCTGGCCCTGATGGGTCGCTGGCCCGGCGCCGGTCTCGAGCAGCTGCGTCGCCGACTGATCGACAAGGACGCCTGGATCTTCGACGAGGAGACGTTCGCCGCCGCCGTGGCGATCATCGGTGACGAGTTCGTGGACGGGGTGCTGGCCGCGCCGTACGACGGGTCGATGATGGCCGACCGCGCCATCTCCGGCTTCGTCTCCCGCTGGATCGACCACTTCATCGCCTCGGTCGAGCTGCAGACCGATCCGCCGGTGCGGTCGGCGTACGTGACGCTGTCGCCGGAGTCCTGGCACGAGGTGTCGGTGCTGAAGTTCGTGCACCAGTACTTCATCCTCGACCGACCGGACCTGGCCATGTTCCAGCGCGGGCAGGCCCGGGCCATCGAGGCGCTGGTCACCGGGTTCGACGACTGGCTGTCAGACCGGTTGGACGCACCCAAGGCGCCCCGCCGGCTGATCGACCTGGTCCGGATCGCCACCGAGGGGTACGAGCGGGTCACCGCCGACCACCCGGACTGGTTCGCCGGCGCGACCTCCCCCGCCGAGCTGGCCCGGATGGGCCGCGGCCGCGGCATCGCCGACTTCGTCAGCAACCTGACCGACCAGCAGGCCGTGGCCTTCGCCAACCGGCTGGGCGGTGCCCGCGAGCTGCTGTGGACCACCGGCGTGTGAGCGGCGGGCGGGTGCGGGGTCGGGAAGGGACCTAGGTCTACAGACGCCACGGGCCCGAACCACCAGCATGGAGACCGAAGGGGGCTCCATGTCTGCTGCTCGTGGTGGCGCGGTCGTCGCCGCCGCCCTCGGTCTGTCGCTCGCGCTCGCGGCCTGCGGGGGCGCCGGGCCGGCCACCGGTCCGAGCTCCGGGTCGGCCGTCACCCCGCCGGTCACCGCCGCCCCGCTGGTCGCCGGGAGCTCGTCGCCGTCGGATCGGCTGGCGTCACCGTCCACCCTGCCCCAGGGCATCATCAGGTCCTCCACCTTCGTCGTGGGCGACCTGGTCCTCTGCCGGGTCACCGACGTGAAGCCGCTGCTGGTCCTGCTCGACGCCTCGGGACGTCGGGGGGTGATCCGGGGGTCGGCGTACGAGAAGGTGAAGGTCGGCGACCGGGTGATCGTCCAGATCACCTCGACCGACGGCCGCTTCGAGGCCGCCCTGGTGCACGTCAGCACCAGCTCGTAGCCCGAGCCCCGGCGCGGCAGGAACGAGCGGCCGACCGTACGCGTTGAGCCCGTGTGCGTGAGGTCCTGAGCCAGATCTGGTCCCGGGCGACCGCCACCCAGCCCGCCCCGGAGCCGGCCGTGGTGGTCGCCGTCGCCCTGGTCGCGCTCGCGCTCGTGCTGCTCCCCCGGGCCTGGTCACTCACCCGGCACCTGGTGACCATCAGCCACGAGGGCGGCCACGCCCTGGTCGCCGTGCTCACCGGGCGCCGGCTGATGGGGATCCGGCTGCACGCCGACACGTCCGGGGTCACCCTCTCCCGCGGCCGGCCGACCGGGCCCGGGATGGTGGCCATGCTGGCGGCCGGCTACCTCGCCCCGGCCGTCGCCGGTCTGGCCGCCGCGCTGCTGCTGGCCGCCGGGCACAGCCTGGCCCTGCTCTGGCTGGCCGTCGGCTGGTTGTCGCTGATGCTGCTCCAGATCCGGAACGCGTACGGGGTGCTGGTGCTGCTGGTCGCCGGGGGCGGCGCGGGTCTGGCCAGCTGGTACCTGTCCGGGTCCACCCTCTCGCTGCTGGCCTGCCTGGTGACCTGGCTGCTGCTGCTGGCCGCCCCCAAACCCGTGCTCGAGCTGATCCGGCAGCGTCGCCGGGGACAGGCGCGTGGCTCCGACGTCGACCAGCTGCGCCGACTGACGGGGGTGCCCGCACTGGCCTGGGAGTCGCTGTTCCTGCTGGCCAACCTGGCCGGGCTGGTGGTCGGCGTGTTCGTGCTGCTGCCGTCGGTGGTGGCCGGCTTCCCCTGGTCTGCTTGACTGACGCCACGATCGCTGGACCGCCAGCGCAGGTGGACAGGAAGAGAGTGGCCATGTTCGACGTCGATGACATCCGCGATTGGCGCGGCCTGCCCGTGGTGGACAAGGACGGAGGCAAGATCGGCAAGCTCGAGGCCGTCTACTTCGACACCGCCAGCGAGGACCCCACCTTCGCCACGGTCAAGGTCGGGCTGCCCGGCGGCGGTCGGCTGGTCTTCGTGCCGCTGGCCGGGGCCCGGGTCTCGCCCTCGCACCTGCGCGTGATCGTGGACAAGAAGACGGCCAAGGACGCCCCCTCGATCGGCACCGACGGTGAGCTGGAGGCGGCCGGCGAACCGGGCATCTACGGCCACTACGGGCTGGACTACCAGCTCGGGGCCAACGGCGAACGCCGGCTCGGTCGACGCTGAGCGAGGTGCTGGCCGGTCTGGACCGGCTGAGTCTCCGCGCCGGTGAGCTGATCCGGCCCGGCCGGCGTGCGCTGCTGGGGATCACCGGCAGCCCCGGGGCGGGCAAGACCACCCTGGCGGTGGCGCTGGTCGAGCGGCTGAACAGCGAACGCGGTCCCGGCACCGCCGCCCACCTGCCGATGGACGGGTTCCACCTGGCCAACGCCTCGCTGGAGCGGCTGGGGCGGCGGGATCGCAAGGGCGCCCCCGATACCTTCGACGGCTGGGGTTTCGTCGGTCTGCTCCGCCGGGTCCGGGACGAGACCGGGCACGACGTGTACGCCCCGAGCTTCCGCCGCGAGGTGGACGAGCCGGTGGCCGGGGAGATCGCCATCGCGGCGGGCACCACCGTGGTGGTGGTCGAGGGCAACTACCTGCTGGTGGGCAGCGAACCGTGGGACCAGGTCGCCGCGCTGCTGGACGAGTCCTGGTTCTGCGTGACCCCGGCCGAGGACCGGCAGCAGCGTCTGGTCGACCGGCACACCCGGCACGGCCGGAGCGCCGAGGCGGCCACCGCCTGGGTGAGTGCGGTGGACGAGGCGAACGCCCGGGTCATCGAGGCCAGCCGGGACCGGGCGGACCTGCTGGTGTCGGGCACCGGAGGTCTCACGGCCTGACCCGTCAGGTCGTTCCGCCGGGGTCGGCCTGACATACGGACCCGGTGTCGGTGACCGCCGCCGCTGACGGGGCCCCGAGACGACAAGAGCCCCCGTCGTCCTTGACGGGAGCTCGTTGGTACGTACGACGCCGGCGACTGGAGCCGGCAGTGGATCAGAAGCGGGTGTTGACGCCCGACCGCTGAGCGGCGAGCAGGATCTCGTCGCGCATGGACGGGGTGGGAGCATCGGCGACGGCCCGCTCGAGGGCGCGACGGTTGCGACGGACCTGGCTGCGCGAACGGAGCGAGGACATGAACGACATGATGATGGTTCCTTCAGGTGGCGGTGAACTACTTCTTCTTCGAAACCTTCGGTTTCGAATCAATAGTAACAACCGGGGCCTGTCTGGATCTATTCCAGTTCCGAGATCTCGACCACACGGCGGCAGCTGGTGACCGATCCGACCGGACGTGACTCGCGGGTGGATTCCGGGCGCTCGGGCAGCCCACCCGCCGACCGGACGTGACTCCGCGGCGCGATCCGGGCCCTCAGGCAGCCAGCCCTCCGACCGGACATGACTCCGCGGCGCGATCCGGGCGCTCGACCCGCCAGACCGCCGACCGGACGTGACTCCGCGGTGGACTCCGAGCGCTGGGTCCGCGCCAGCAGCCCCGGAGCCCATGACCCGGGCGCCGCAGCGGTCAGGCGGCCTGACCGTAGCGGCGGTCGGTGAGGGCGACGCCGGCCCGCTCGAGATCGGCCTCCACCCGGAAGCGCTCGATGTCGCGGTCGATGCCGGACAGCTCGGTGTCCAGCTCGTGCTCGATGTCGAGCATCGCGCAGATCTGCATCAGCACCCGGTCGTACGCGAGCCGGTTGCCGAGCTGGTGGGCAGCGGACCGGTGCTCATCGGTGCTCACCGCCTGGCGGAGGCGACGCAGGTCGGTGACCAGACGCTCCAGGGGTGCCCCCTGCTGCTGCCGCATCGCGCGGAGGTTGCGGCGACGCTCGGCGCCATCGGCGACTCGACCGCGGAACGCCTTCAGCTGCTCGTCCCAGCGACCGGCCAGGGCGTCGTAGGCGACCACGAACCCGATCGGGACGAGCACGATGATCGACACGGCGATCATGCCGAGGATCACCTGGTACGCGTCCGCCATACCAGCACACTAGGTGGGCCTCAAGGCCTTCACAAGGGCGTGTCGCTCCCGACCCGGCCACACCCGTCCAGACGCCCGTTCCCGGGCGCGGGATCAGTAGACCGAGACGTGCACGTGGTCGTAGTGGTTGGCCGAGACGGACCCGCGGTCCGACATGCCCCGCCAACCCTCACCTGAGCGCTGCACGGTCCAGATCTTCTGGGCGTAGATGACCTCGCTGACCCCGAGCCGGGAGGCGTTGGCCCGGACCCACTTGGCCAGCCGCCAGCCGGCCTGGGAGTCGGAGATCATCGCGTCGACGGCCTGGCCGCTGCCGTGGAAGTCGTTGCTCGACCGGCGTCCGCCGAAGGAGCTGACCTGCGGGAAGGCCGCGCACATGGCCCGGTAGACCTTGACGCCGTTGCTCACCAGTCCGGACTCGATGCTGCTGCTCTTGCTGCAGGAGGCGTCGGAGATGCCCGCGGCCTCCTCGGCCGACGGCTTCTTCTTGCTCAGGTAGTCGTCGGTGACCCAGCGGGCCTTGCCGTCCACGACCACCTGGCGGTAGCCCTTGCGGACCGTGTCGGTGACCTTGACCTTCTTCGCCTCGCCGATGATCTTCACGGACTTCGCCTTCGTGCTCGGCGT
>JBMDXL010000585.1:0-4596 GCA_048594465.1 Microlunatus sp.
CCGGCCCACCACGGGCTCGGTGCTGCTGAACGGGTCGGGCTGGGTGCTGGTCTGCTCCGACGGCCTGTGGAACTACGCCTCCGAAGCCGCCGACCTGCAGGCCCTGATGACGCAGCTGAGCGCCACCGCCGGCAGTGAGCCGCTCGCACTGGCCGAGGCCATGGTGCGCTGGGCCTGCGACCAGGGCGGCAAGGACAACATCTCGGTGGCCCTGGCCCGCCGCCCCTGAGTCCGATCGCGTCCGGTGGGCCTCTGGTGGGCCCACCGGGCGCGGCGAGACGGAGGCCGGGCCCGCGGGGCCGAACCGTGACCGGACCTCCTGCTCGGTGCCCGTCCGCGGACGCGCGAGGGGTCAGGTCAGCCGGCTGCGCAGGATCTCGACGCCGTCACCGTCGAGGTGGTCGAGGGCGCCGGTGCGCCCGGTCAGCACCAGGGCCAGTGACCCAGCGTCGCCATTGACGGCCGAGCCGTCGCCGTGGGTCCAGTCGACGTCGTCGGCGCGCAGCCTCAGGTCGTCCAGCAGGTGCGGGCGGACCAGGCCCTTGGCCGACGCGGAGGTGAGGAAGGTCAGCGTCGTCCGCCAGCGCTCACCGGGCACCGGGTGGGCGAGCCCGAGCGGCCAGCAGATGTCCAGACCGTGCACGAGCAGGTCGGTCAGGGGCGCCTCCGGACCGGCACCGGGCGGGGTGAACCGTGAGTCGGCCCGCCGCCGCAGGGTCGCGATCAGCTCGTCGTACGGGCGGGCGCCCAGGTCCCGGGCCAACCGGGTGTTGGCCCGGTCGAAGCTGCCGCCACAGGCCACGATGGTCAGCACGAACCGCGGCAGACCGACCCGCAGCGGCACCACCAGGTGACCCACCACCTCCTGGACGGTCCAGTCGGCGCACAGACTCGGGGTGGCCCGCTGCTCGGCGGTCAGGTCGGCCAGCCGGTCGGCCAGGCTCCGACGTTCGGCGGCGATCTCGGCGAAGACGTCCACCTGGGCATTCTGCCGGGCCGCCGGCGTGGACCCCGCGATCGGGTCCTCCGCTGGTGGCCGGGGCTTGCCTGGTCTGCGTTGTCCGACCACGGTCGGCTTCCGCACCCCGCCTGGCGAGCCTGCACGTACGTTGTCCGACCACGGCCGGCTTCCGCACCCCACCCGGCCGCCCGCACGGGCGTTGTCCGACCACGGTCAGCTTCCGCACCTCGCCCCACCACACACTCAACTCGTGCGTACCCTTGCGGTTACGTACCCGATCAGGTACATTCAGATGGGTGGACGCAGTGTTGCAGGCCTTGGCCGATCCCAGTCGCCGTACGGTGCTGGAGATCCTGCGCGGCCACCCCGCCACGGCCGGCGAGCGGGCCGAGGCCCTGCCCATCGCCCGACCGGGCGTCTCCCGCCACCTGCGGGTGCTGCGCGAGGCCGGTCTGGTCGACGTGCGGCAGGAGGCCCAGCGCCGGATCTACACGCTGCGACCGGAAGCGCTGGTCGAGGTGGACGCCTGGCTGGGCAGCTACCGCCAGCTGTGGCAGAACCGGCTCGACGCCCTGCACACCGAGGTCGCCCGCGGAAAGCACGAGCGAGCCCGAGCAGACGAGGAGCGAGGATGAAGATCATCGGCACCATGACGGCACTGGACCCCGACCGGGGCGCGGTGCGGGTCGAGGACACGTACGACACCGACATCGACGACCTGTGGCGTGCCTGCACCCGGCCCGAGCGGCTGGCGCGCTGGATCGCCCAGGTGTCGGGGGACCTGCGCGTCGGTGGCACGGTCGAGGCCGTGTTCACCAGCACCTGGGCGGGTCCGGCGGTGATCGAGAGCTGCGACCCCCCGCACCACCTGCTGCTGACCACCGAGCCGGGCACCGCGGAGGCCACCCAGATCGAAGCCTGGCTCACCGCCGACGGGGCGCGCACGACGTTGGTGGTGGAAGAGCGCGGGCTGCCGGTCGACCAGCTGCCGTTCTACGGCGCTGGCTGGCAGGCGCACCTGGACGACCTCGGACGCTCGCTGGGCAGCGACGTCGCCGTGCACCCGGCCGGCTGGTCGGCGCAGGCCGCGGCCCCCGACTGGCAGCGGCGGTGGACCGAGCTCACCCCCGCGTACGCCGCCCTCCGGGAGACGTGAGCGCCCCGAGCGGTCTCACCGACCCCAGCCGCTGACGTCGAGCACCTCGACGCTGGTGCCGCGACCGGCCAGCGCCGGGGAGGGGACCGACGACTCGTGGGCGACCGGCTCGTACGCGTACCACCGGTCCCGCCCGGGCACCAGATCGGGGATCCGGGCCAGCGAGACGAGCAGCTGGTCGCGGGCGAGGCGGTTGCCGAGCTGCCGGGTCGCCGACATCGACGCGTCGTGCAGCAGCAGACGCTCGATCCGGCAGAGGTCCTCGGTGAGCTGCTTGCGGCGGGCCATCAGCCACAGCTCGGCGTGCTCGAGCTCCCAGTCCGCCGTGTGCTCGGGTCGGCCGTAGCGGGCCGCGAACCCGGCTCCCTGGCGCAGCACCCAGGCGCGCGGGCGGTCGTAGGTCAGCATCAACGCGATCACGAACAGGATCGCGATGATGACCAGGTCCACCGCGACCGCCATCGACTCACCGCCTCGCCCCCACTGTCGCGCGCGGAGGGGTGTCACGCAAGGGTCTCGGCCACGCGCGTCGGGCGACGGCGGATCGGTCGAGGTGCCATCATCCGAGCGTGCGGATGCGGATGCGGGCTCTCGTGCTGGCCCTGACGGTGGTCGGCCTGCTGACCGTGGGTGCGGGCTGCAGCGGCGCGCCGGAGGATCAGCCGGGTCTGGACGGCACGAGCTGGCGACTGACCGGCTGGGCCGAACCCGAACCGCTGCCCTCCGCTGTCACCATCACCGCCGAGTTCGCCGACGGACGGGTGACCGGCAGCGCCGGGGTCAACCGCTACAACGCCTCGGTCACCTCCGGGAAGGACGGGTCCTTCGCCCTCGACGCCCCGATCACCACCAAGATGGCCGGACCGGCGGACGCGACGGCCGCGGAGCAGGCCTACCTGGCGCGGTTGCAGAGCGCTACCTCCTACCGCGTCGACGGGGACACGCTGGTCGTCGACGACGCCGACGGGCAGTCCTCGCTCACCTTCACCCGGGCCTGATCCCGACTGACGATCCCGACCGGCGGACCGGCCGGGACGCGGTGGCCCTAGGGCGACACCAGCGGCGGGTGCAGGTCCAACAGAGTGAAGCCCTGCCGCCGCTTCACGACCAGCACGGTGAGGGCGTGCGCGGCCACCAGGATCCCGGCCAGCACGGCTACGTCCCGGGCGAGGTGGGACAGCTCTCCCCCGGAGATGACGACCCGGAAGGCGTCGATCAGGTACGTCATCGGCATCGCCGGCCCGATCGCGGCGAAGAAGCCCGGCAGCAACGGGGTCGGGTACGTGCCGCCGGTCGAGGACAGCTGCAGGATGAGCAGCACCAGCAGCAGCGACGACCCGGCCGTGCCGAGGGCCGTCCGGAGCAGGTGCGCGATCGCGGAGAAGCAGCAGGCGGCCAGCACGAGCAACCCCAGGAACCCGAACGGGTGCACCGGATCCAGGCCGAGCAGCACCCAGACGATGCCGGCCATCAGCAGACCACCGGCCACCGCGATGCCGCCGATGGGCAGCCACCCGGTGAGGGCCAGTCGGACCGGCGACGCGCGTCCGGCCAGCGCCCGTCCGGTGATCGGCCGGACGACCAGGAAGACGGAGATGCCGAACACCCACAACGCGATGGCGAAGAACAGCGGGGCCAGACCGCGGCCGTAGTAGGTGGCCGGGTTGAGCACCTGCATGCTGACGTCCGCGGGCGAGGCGAGCACCTGCACGGCGTCGTCGCGCTGGTCGCCGCTGAGCGCGGGGATCCGCTTCACCCCGTCGGCCAACCCGGTCTCCAGCTGCGACGCCCCGGTCTGCAGCTTGGCCAGCCCGGTCTCCAGCTCGGCCGCCCCGGCGTCCAGCTGCTTGGTCCCGGTGGCCAGCGACGCCGCGCCGGAGCTGAGCTTGTCGGCCCCCGAGGAGGCCGAGGCGATGCCGGTGGCCAGCTTGTCCGCGCCGGTGGAGGCCGAGGCCGTGCCCGCCTGCACCGACGAGGCCCCCTTCGCCACCGCCTGGGCGCCGTCGTTCAGCTTCACCAGGTTGTCCCGGGCCGTGGTCACCTTGGTGAGCAGCTGGTTGCTCTGCAGCCGCTCGTCCAGCGCGTTCACCCGGTTCAGACCGGTGTCGACGTCGGCGGCCACCGAGTCCGCGCGCTTGGCGGCCGTCGACAGAGCCGAGGACAGGCGCTTGATGGCGGGGTCGTCCCCCAGATCGGGATCGGCCTTGATCGCCGCGTCCAGGGCGTCGGAGGCAGCCTCGAGATCGCTGCCGAGTGTCCCGCTGCCCGAACCGACCGCCTTGCCGACCCGGTTCAGGGTCGTGTTCAGCGCCTTGGCGTCGGCCTGCGCCTTGGGCAGCACCGCCGCGACGTCGTCCAGCACCGGCACCACCTGGTCGTCCAGCTTCTGGGTGCCCGCGGCGACCTGGTCGGCTCCGTCGCTCAGCTTGGCGGTGCCGGTCTTCAGGGTGCGCAGACCGGTGGCACCGAGGATCACGAT
>JBMDXL010000586.1:0-4495 GCA_048594465.1 Microlunatus sp.
TCCGCCCGTGACCGTGCACTTCATCGGGGCCGGGCCCGGGGCGGCCGATCTGCTCACCCTGCGGGCGGTGCGGCTGCTGGCGGCCTCGCCGGTCTGCGTCTACGCCGGGACCTATCTGGACGCGGAGGTGCTGACCCACTGCCCGCCCGGCGCGACCCTGATCGACTCGGCCGGGCTGTCGCTGGACGAGATCACCGGCCACCTGGTGGCCGCCCACGCCGCCGGACAGGACGTGGCCCGGCTCTGCTCCGGCGACCCGTCGCTCTACTCGGCGGTGGCCGAGCAGGCCCGTCGGCTGGACCGGGCCGGAGTGCCCTGGGACATCACCCCGGGAGTGCCCGCGTACGCGGCGGCGGCGGCGATCCTGGGCCGGGAGCTGACCGTCCCCGAGGTCGCCCAGACCGTCATCCTGACCCGTACGCAGGCGGGCTCGACCGCGATGCCCGCGGGTGAGTCCCTGGAACGCCTGGCGGCGACCGGGTCCACCCTGGTGCTCCACCTGGCCATCCGGCGCACCCGGGAGCTGGCCGGACGGTTGACCGCCGACTACGGCGCGCACTGCCCGGTGGCGGTGGTGTCGCGGGCCAGCCAACCCGACGAGCTGGTGCTGCGCGGGACCCTGGCCGACATCGGCGACCAGGTCGAGGCCGCGGGGCTCCGGCAGGCCGCGGTGATCATCGTCGGACCCGCCCTGGCCGCCGAGGGCTTCGTCGACTCCCACCTCTACGGCACCCGGATCGCCCGCCGTCGGTCGACCGACGCCGTGATCACCGACGAGGGTGAAGCGGTCACCCGCTGACGACGACGCCCTTGCCAACCGGTGAGGTGAGGAAGTCGACCCGGGCGCTCGCGACGTAGCGGTCCTTGGCGGCCAGGAACTGCGCCGTGTGCGGCGCCGCCTCGTGTGCGCGGTGGGCGTCGGCGTCGGTGTAGACCTCGTAGAACACCCGCGCCAACGGCTCGTCCGCCACCGCGTGCGTCGCGTAGACCAGGGTCCCGGGCTCGTGCGCGGTGATCAGGGGGAGCACGTCGGCCGTCAGCGCGTCGAACGCGGCCGCGGCTTCGGTGTCGTGGAGGTCGAACCGGACGACGAGGGCGAACACGAGCTCAGTCTCGCACCGTCACCCGGCCGGTGGCAGCAGCACCAGACCGGCGAGGTAGCTGACCCCCATCGTGCTCAGCCCGACGATCAGGGTCCGGACGATGACGCGGCGCACCGAGAGGAAGGCCGACCGCGCCACGATGATCGAGGTGAGGGTCAGCGACACCACGACCGCGATCAGCACGGCCAGGGCGTCGAGGGCGATCGGGGCCACGAAGGTGATCAGCAGCGGGATGCTGGACCCGACGGCGAACGAGATCCCGGCGCCGAGACCGGTGAGCAGCGGAGCCCGGGCCGGCGGGATGTCGTCGATCCCGTACTCCGACTGCAGCTGCGCGGCGCGCGGGTCGGCGGCGTGCAGCTGCTCGGCCACCTCCCGCGCCAGCTCGGGGCTGAGACCGCGCCCGACGTAGTGATCGGTCAGCTCGGCCAGCTCGGCGTCGGGTTCGGCGGCCAGCAGTTGCTGCTCGTAGGCGACTGTGGCGAGCTGGGAGTCCCGTTCGGTGGCGGCCTCCGACCACTTCGCGCCGCCGACGCTCAGGGCGCCCGCGATGGTCGCCGCCAGCGCCGCGGTGATCAACAGCTGGTCGTCGGCGCCGGCGCCCGCGAAGCCCTCCAGCAGACCGGCGGTGGCGATGATGCCGTCGTTCGCCTCGACCACCCAGGCCTGCACGACGGGGCCCTTGAGTCGCCGACGGAGCTCCCGCCAGCTCGAGGTCCCCGCTCCCGCCATCCGTCCTCCGGCCCTGAGTCGACGGTCAGTCTGGCACGGTCGCCGTGTTCGTACAGGCGGCACCCGACGGGCGCACAGGAACCACCAAGATCAGCCCCGGACACTCGGGACCATGACAGCTTCGATCGATCCCGCCCGCCGGCGCCGGCAGGCGCTGCGTATGGCCCGGCGCGTCACGGCCGGAGTCGCGGTGGGCGCCGCCGCGGTGACGGCGTCGGCCGCCGGCCTCTTCTACGTCCAGCAGTCGTCGACCGCCGCCGACACCGGTACGACCAGCTCCGCGACCGACGGCACCACCAGCAGCGACTCCTCCGGCAGCAGCTCGAACGACAGCTGGGGTTCGCAGGCACCGCAGACCAGCTCCGGCGGCAGCACCCCCCGCTCGACGGGCGGATCATTATCACCGCCGCCGCGCCGCGGCCGACCCGGTGCTGGGCGGCCATCGGCACCCGGTGCGAGGTCGTGGTGTCCGTGCCCGACACCGAGCCGGACCAGCGCGAGCAGGTCGCCGACGCCGCCCAGGTCCGCGCCGCCACCCTGGTGGTCGAGCTCGACCTGGCCTGCTCCCGCTTCCGGCACGACTCCGAGCTCAGCCGGTTGCGGCACGGCACGTCGGTGCCGGTCTCGGCCATGCTGGACGGGGCCGTCCGGGCCGGGTTGCGGACGGCGCGGGCTACCGGCGGGCTGGTGGATCCGACCGTCGCCTCCGCCCTGGTGGCCACCGGCTACGACGACGACCTGGACGTCGTCCGCGCGCGTACGGGATCGGGTGTCGACCCGCGTACGTCGGCGGACGAGGTCACCACGGCCGACACCGCTCCGACGGTGGCCGAGGCGGCGCCCGGCTGGTGGCGGGTGTTCCATGCTCACGACGGGCACCACCTGCTGCTGCCCCACCGGGTCGACCTCGACCTCGGCGCCAGTGCCAAGGCCTGGCTGGCCGACGTGATCGCGGCGGACCTGGTGACGCGCGCGATCGTCCCGCCCGCCGGTGGCGTGCTGGTCAACCTGGGCGGGGACATCGCCACCGCCGGCTGCGCCCCCGAGGGCGGCTGGCGGATCGCGGTCGACGACGGCACCGTCGTCCCGCGACCGCCGACGATCACCGTGCACGACGGTGGGCTGGCCACCTCGTCCACCCGGCTGCGCACCTGGCGCCAGGGAGCGCGGCAGCGGCACCACATCGTCGATCCCCGGACCGGGGAGACCGCGCCGGTGGTCTGGCAGGCGGTGACCGTCGCCGCGCGGACCTGCGAGCTGGCCAACGCCGCCTCGACGGCCGCCATCGTGCTCGGGGACGAGGCGCCGGGGTGGCTGGCGGCGAAGGGTGTCCACGCCCGGCTCCGGCACCGCGACGGCACTCTCCAGCGGGTCGGCGGCTGGCCGCAGGAGGTGGCGGCGTGAACGAGATCCTCTGGGCCGTCAACCAGGCCAGCGCACTCGCCTCCCTGGTGCTGCTGACCACGACCCTCGTGCTCGGACTGCTGACCCGCGCGCACGCAGCTCCGTCGGTCGAGACCCGTACGGTGCTGGCCGCCCTGCACCGCACCATCGCCTTGCTGA
The DNA here is from genome assembly GCA_048594465.1 of Microlunatus sp. Taxonomy (GTDB): domain Bacteria; phylum Actinomycetota; class Actinomycetes; order Propionibacteriales; family Propionibacteriaceae; genus Microlunatus. The sequence continues at coordinate 3,399 of JBMDXL010000586.1, forward strand.
TGACCGTCTTCCTCGCGGCGCACGTGCTCACCGCGGTGGTCGAGAGCTACGTCGACATCGGCTGGCTGTCGGTGCTGGTGCCGTTCACGTCGGCGTACGACCGCGGCTGGATCGGTCTGGGCACCCTCGCCCTCGACCTGGTGGTCGCGGTGATCATCACCTCGCTGCTGCGGCACCGCATCCCCGACCGCGCCTGGCGGCTCGTGCACCTGACCACGTACGCCCTGTGGCCGATCGCGCTGCTGCACGGGCTGGGCAGCGTCACCGTGGCCACCACCCTCACGTACGCGGTGACGGCCGTCTGCGCGGCCGCCGGACTCGGTGCCCTGGCGTTCCGGCTGACCCGGCTGCCCGCCGACACCCGCCGCCGCCGTGCGGTCACCGCGCGCGGCTGGCGGCTGGAGGTCGGATCATGATCATGACAGAGAGCCGTCGGGTGGACCGCCGCTCGATCGACCCCGACCGGGTGCTGGCCCTGCGGGCCGCGGCCGATCTCCGCGGCCACGGCGGCGGCTGGTTCCCCACCGCGACCAAGATCACCGCCGTTCGCGGCCGGCGGCCGGAGCTGATCATCAACGCCTGCGACGGCGAACCGCTGGTCGGCAAGGACTCGGTCCTGCTCACCCGTCGTCCGCTGCTGGTGGCCGACGGGATCGCCGTCCTCCAGGCGATCCTGCGCCCGCGCCGGACCCTGGTCGCCGTGCACCACGGGTCGGCGGCCGGGCCCGGGCTGGCCGAGCTGCTGGGGGCCGTGGACGCCGAGGTGCTGAGCGTCCCGCCCCGGTACGTGTCCAGCGAGGCCTCGGCGCTGGCGTCGCTGGCCGCGGGCGGCGAGGCCCGTCCGCGCCACCGGGACGCGCCGCTGACCACGCGCGGCCCGGGCCGTCGAGGGCGCCCGGTCCTGGTGCACAACGCCGAGACCGTCGCCCGGATCGCGGCCACGGTGCTCCGTGGGCCAGCCACCCGCACCCGGTTGCTCAGCCTGGCCGGGGACGTCCAGCGCCCGGCGGTGATCGAGGGCGCCGAGACCACCCGGGTCGGTGACCTCGTGCTCGGGGCCGGACCGACGGCGGAGCCCCGGGCCGTGCTGGTCGGTG
>JBMDXL010000587.1:0-3003 GCA_048594465.1 Microlunatus sp.
GAAGAGAATGCGCTCGGTGGTGGTCGTCTTGCCCGCGTCGATGTGGGCCATGATCCCGATGTTGCGGACGTGGGTCAGGTCGGTCTTGATGTCGACAGCCATGGTGTGGCTTCAACCTCTCCTCGGTGGATCTGAGCAGGCGATCGGCTGGGCCGGGCGGTCGGGATGTGACCACCCGGCGGAGCGGCGATCTACCAGCGGTAGTGAGCGAAGGCCTTGTTGGCCTCAGCCATCTTGTGGGTGTCCTCACGGCGCTTCACCGCGGCCCCCAGGCCGTTCGAGGCGTCCAGGATCTCGTTCATCAGGCGCTCGGACATGGTCTTCTCGCGCCGCAGCCGCGCGAAGTGGACCAGCCAACGCATCGACAAGGTGGTGGCGCGAGCCGGCTTCACCTCGATCGGCACCTGGTAGGTGGCACCGCCCACGCGGCGGCTCTTCACCTCCAGGGCCGGCTTGACGTTGTCGAGTGCCCGCTTGAGGGTCTGCACCGGATCGATACCGGTCTTGGTGCGGGTGCCCTCCATGGCGGTGTAGACGATGCCCTGGGCGATGGTCTTCTTGCCGTCGAGCAGGATCTTGCTGACGAGCTGGCTGACCAGCGGCGACCCGTAGACGGGGTCGACCATCACCGGGCGCTTCGGCGCGGGGCCCTTGCGAGGCATTACTTCTCCTTCTTGGCGCCGTAGCGGCTACGGGCCTGCTTGCGGTTCTTGACACCCTGGGTGTCGAGCGAGCCGCGGATGATCTTGTAACGAACACCCGGCAGGTCCTTCACCCGGCCACCGCGGACGAGCACCATCGAGTGCTCCTGCAGGTTGTGGCCGACGCCGGGGATGTACGCGGTGACCTCGACGGAGGACGACAGGCGAACACGGGCGACCTTGCGCAACGCCGAGTTGGGCTTCTTCGGCGTGGTCGTGTACACCCGGGTGCACACGCCGCGGCGCTGGGGCGAACCCTTGAGCGCGGGCGTCTTGTTCTTGCTCACCTTGTCGGTGCGGCCCTTGCGGACCAGCTGCTGAATCGTGGGCACCGCTTACTGTCTCTTTCTGCTGCGTGGATGGGGTCGTGGACCGGCAGCGTGCTGCTGGTCCACAGTGCGACACCACCGCAGAGCCCGAACGACCGGGTCGACATGGAGGCACGCACCAGAGCCGGGCAAGCCCGGACACAAGCGCCTAGGTTATCTCGTCGGACGGACAGGGTCAAAGCGGCGAGAGGTGCCCAGCACCGGTCTCCGAGCCTACCCACCGCCGCCACCCCGGCCGGCGTACGCGGTCAGGCCCTGCCTGCGGGCCGGCACGGGGGGGTCGTGGAATGACGCGGCCGACCCGCCGGTTGAGCAGAGGTGACCCGACTCTCCGTGCTCGACCTCGTCCCCGTGCGCACCGACCAGACCACGGCCGACGCCATCGCCGCCTCCGTGGCCCTGGCCCGGACCGCCGACGACCTGGGGTTCACCCGCTACTGGGTCGCCGAGCACCACAACATGCCGGCCGTCGCGGCCACCAACCCGCCGGTGCTGATCGCCGTGCTGGCCGCGGCCACGGCGCGGATCCGGCTCGGCTCGGGCGGGGTGATGCTGCCCAACCACGCTCCCCTGGTGATCGCCGAGCAGTTCGCCCTGCTCGAGGCGGCCCACCCGGGCCGGATCGACCTGGGCGTGGGCCGGGCACCGGGGTCGGACCCGGTGACCAGCCACCTGCTCCGCGCCGGGCGCCAGGACCAGGTCGACTCCTTCGCCGACGACCTGTCCGCGCTGTCGCTCATGATGCAGCCCGAGGGCGTCCAGCTCTCCCTCGGCGGCCGCTCCTACCCGCTGGCCGCCACCCCGGCCGCCCGGACCGCGCCGAGGGTGTGGCTGCTCGGCTCCTCGATGTACTCCGCCGACCTGGCCGCGGCGCAGGGCCTGCCGTACGTGTTCGCGCACCACTTCGGCGGCGAGCAGACGCTGACCGCGTTGCAGCGCTACCGGTCGCGGTTCCAGCCGTCCCCGGAGACGCCGGAGCCGACCACCGTCGCCGTGGTCAACGCGGCCGTGGCGACGACCCAGGAGGAGGCGGACCGGCTCTCGCTGGGCCAGCGCCGCTCGATGTGGCGCCTCCGCAGCGGCCAGACCCTGGCTCCGCAGGAGCTGGTCGAGGACGCCGAGGCCGATCCGCTGCCCGCGGCTGCGCAGCAGGCCGCCGACGACCTGGCCCGCAGCTGGTTCGTCGGCACCCCCGAGTCCGTGGCGGCCGGCGTCAGCGCCCTGGCCACGGAGTTCGGCACCGACGAGGTGATGGTCTCCCCCATCACCGGCGCCTACCGCGGCACCGCCGCCGACACCAGCCCGACCCGCGAGGAGACCCTGCGCCTGCTGGCCAAGGAGCTCCTCTGAGCCGGGTCGATGGATCGTATACAATCGGTGGGTGCCTCGCTCCCGGACCCTGCTGGTCGCCGCCCTGACCACGGCGGTCCTCACCGCCGCGTGTGCCCAGACCGGGCCTGCGCCGGCTGACCTCCAGACGGCACCCTCGACGGACACCACGCGGACCGGCACCCCCGCCCCGACGACGGCCTCGACCACCCCGGTCCCGAGCGCCCGCCCCACCACCCCGAGGACCACGATGAGCCGAGCCGATGCCACCCGCGCCCTGTTCGCCGCCGCCGCTGACGGTGACGTCCGGGCGGCGCGCCAGGCCCTGCGGGACCGGGCGGACCTGAAGGCGCGCAACGACCGCCGACAGACCCCGCTCGTCGTGGCCACCAAGGCGAAGCGGACCGAGGTGGCGGTCCTGCTGCTGGAGGCCGGAGCCGATCCCGACACCAAGGACGAGCTGCAGGACTCCGCCTTCCTCTTCGCCGGCGCCGAGGGTCTGAACGCGATCCTGCGCGCGACCCGGCGCCACGGGGCCGACGTCGAGAGCACGAACCGCTTCGGTGGGACGGCGCTGATCCCGGCCAGCGAGCACGGCTACACCGAGACCGTCCGGATCCTGATCAACGCCGGGGTGCCGGTCG
>JBMDXL010000588.1:0-3139 GCA_048594465.1 Microlunatus sp.
ACCGAGACCGTGACCCCGAAGAGCACCGCCAAGGCGACCGCCACCCGCAAGGCCAGCGCCGCCAAGGCGTCGGCCACGCGGGACGCCGCGAGCGCGAAGCGCTCCGCCGCCGGCCAGAAGGCCGCCGCGACCCGCAAGGCCAACGCCGCCAAGAAGGCTGCCGAGAAGGTCGACGCGTAGTCCGGTGCTCGCTCCGCCCGCGCGCGGATCACGCACCGAGTGACGTTCACGAGACCCCCGAGTCCATGACTCGGGGGTCTCGTGCTGTGCCGACACCCTGGATCCGAGCAGGCCTGAACATTCCGTCATTCGGCGGGTTCTGGCGCACCTGTCAGCGCTGAACGCCGGATAGTCCGTCACTCGACGGCTTCTTCGGCGCGGGGGCGTGCGCGGGGCCCAGGTGCGGCCGTTGGGTGCCCGGAACTGGCCGTGGGGCCGGGGTGGCCGACGGTCCGGAGAAGCCGTCGCCCCGTCAGCTGCGGTAGACGACCACCCGGTCGCCGACCCGCACCTGGTCGAAGACCCAGCGGATCCCCGCCTTGTTGCGGATGTTCACGCAGCCGTGGCTGCAGCCGTTGTAGCCACGGGCGGCGAAGTCCGCGGAGTAGTGCACCGCCTGGCCGCCGGAGAAGAACATCGCGTACGGCATCTTCGTGTGGTAGATCGACGAGACGTGGTTCCGGCTCTTCCAGTTCACCTTGAACCGGCCCTCCCGGGTCCGGGTGCTGGAGCACCCGAAGCGGGCGTCGAAGGTCCTGATGATCTTCGAGTTCTTCATGTAGTAGAGCTTGTCCCGGGTCTTGTCGATGCACAGGGCGCGGCCGGACACCTTGCAGCGCTTGTCGATCTTCTTGCCGCTCGCCGAGGCGCCGGATCCGACCTTCATCGTGCCGGTCTTCTTGACCAGCCGGTTCCAGGTCGTCCGGTTGACCTTGCCGGTGGCGCTCAATCCCTGCCGGCGCTGGAAGGTCTTCACCGCCGCCTCGGTCTTGTCGCCGAAGAAGCCGGTGACGTACGCGCTGCTGAGCGCCTTGGCCTTGACCAGCCGTCGCTGCAGGGCGGTCACCCCGCCGGAGCTCTGCCCCTTCTTCGGGGCGGTGTAGGTCTTGGACACGTACGTCGCCGCCGCGGCGGTCGGAGCGGTGCCCACGGTGGCCGTGCCGACCAGGGCGATGGCGACCCCCACCGACACCAGGATCGAGATGATGCGACGTCTCACGGTCGGTCCCCCTTGCCCAGGCGTCGTGCACCCGGTGTGCGCGACGAGACGGGCGGGGAAGGGCCCGACGTTCAGAGGCTGCTGGAGCCATCCTGATACAGCCCAGGAGTTCGCGCACCGGTTCCGCCCAAGTCGGCGGAACCGGTGCGGAAGCTCTCGGTGACGAGGGGACGGGTCCCCTCGGGGTCAGGCCTTCTTGGCCCGGGAACGGACCTTGTTGCGCTCGGTCGCCGACAGGGTGACCTTGCGGATCCGGACGGCACCGGGGGTGACCTCGATGCACTCGTCACCGCGGCAGAACTCCAGCGCCTGCTCCATCTGCATCAGCTTCGGCGGGATCAGCCGCTCGAGCTCGTCACCGGTGGAGGAGCGGACGTTGGTCAGCTTCTTCTCGCGGGTGGCGTTGACGTCCATGTCCTCGGAGCGGGCGTTCTCCCGGACGATCATGCCCTCGTAGACGTCGGTGCCCGGTCCGACGAACATGGTGCCGCGCTCCTGCAGGCTGAACAGCGCGTACGACGTCACCACGCCGCTGCGGTCGGAGACCAGGGATCCGGTGGGGCGGGTCCGCAGCTCGCCGTGCCAGGGCTCGTACGCCTCGAACACGTGGTGCATCAGACCGGTGCCGCGGGTCTCGGTCAGGAACTCGGTCCGGAAGCCGATCAGACCGCGGGCCGGCACCAGGTACTCGATCCGGACCCAGCCGGTGCCGTGGTTGACCATCATCTCCAGCCGGCCGCGGCGCAGGCCCATCAGCTGGGTGACCACGCCGACGAAGTCCTCGGGGATGTCGATGGTCAGGCGCTCGACCGGCTCGTGCACCTTGCCGTCGATCTCCCGGGTGACCACCTGGGGCTTGCCCACGGTGAGCTCGAAGCTCTCCCGACGCATCATCTCGACCAGGATGGCCAGCTGCAGCTCGCCACGGCCCTGGACCTCCCAGGTGTCCGGCCGCTCGGTGTTGAGCACCCGGATGGACACGTTGCCGATGAGCTCCGTGTCGAGACGGGCCTTGACCAGGCGCGCGGTCAGGTTCTTGCCGGACTTGCCGGCCAGCGGCGAGGTGTTGATGCCGATGGTCATCGAGATGGACGGCTCGTCGACGGTGATCAGCGGCAGCGGCTTGGGGTTCTCCGGATCGGACAGCGTCTCACCGATGGTGATCTCCGGGATGCCGGCGATGGCCACGATGTCGCCCGGACCGGCGGACTCGGCCGGCTCCCGCTCCAACGCGTTGGTCATCAGCATCTCCGACAGCTTGACCGTCTTCACGCTGCCGTCGGACCGGCACCAGGCCACCAGCTGGTTGCGGGTCAGGGTGCCCTCGATGATCCGGCACAGCGCGAGCCGACCGAGGTATGGGGACGCGTCGAGGTTGGTGACGTGCGCCTGCAGCACCGCGCCCTCGGTGTAGGAGGGGGCGGGGATGTGGTCCAGGATCGCCTGGAACAGCGGCTCCAGGTCCTTGGCCTCCGGCATGGTGCCGTTCTCCGGCTGGGTCAGCGACGCGCGGCCGGCCTTGGCCGAGGCGTAGATGACCGGGAAGTCGAGCACGTGGGTCTCGTCGTCGTCCAGCAGATCGAGGAACAGCTCGTACGTCTCCTCCACGACCTCCGCGATCCGGGCGTCCGGCCGGTCGACCTTGTTGACCACGACGATGATCGGCAGGTTCTTGGCCAGCGCCTTGCGCAGCACGAACCGGGTCTGGGGGAGCGGGCCTTCGGAGGCATCGACGAGCAGCAGCACGCCGTCGACCATCTCCAGGCCGCGCTCGACCTCACCGCCGAAGTCGGCGTGGCCGGGGGTGTCGATGATGTTGATCGTGCGCTCTTCGCCACCGGGGATCGTGTGCTTGACCGCGGTGTTCTTGGCCAGGATGGTGATGCCCTTCTCCCGCTCCAGGTCCATCGAGTCCATCAC
>JBMDXL010000589.1:0-1855 GCA_048594465.1 Microlunatus sp.
GTTCAACGAGCTGAGCCTGGACGCCCGCACGCACCGGCCCCGCAACCCGATGATCAACGCCGGCGCGATCACCGCCAGCTCGCTGCTCCCCGGCGACGGTCCCGCGCAGCAGGTCGCCGCCCTGCTGGACTACCTCGCGGCCTTCGTCGACCACCAGCTGACCGTCGACGAGCGGGTGCACGCCTCGGAGGCGGCGACCGGTCACCGGAACCGGGCGATCGCGTACCTGCTGCGCAGCGTCGACGTGATCAGCACCGATCCGATGGCGGCGGTCGACGTCTACTTCCGGCAGTGCTCCGTCCAGGTGACCGCCCGCGACCTGGCGCTGATGGCCGCCACCCTGGCCAACGGCGGGGTGCAGCCGGTCACCGGTCGGCTGCTGGTGTCGCGCGCCGTCCTCCGCCGGGTGCTCAGCGTGATGGCCGGCTGCGGCATGTACGACGGCGCGGGCCACTGGTTGACCGAGGTGGGCCTGCCGGCCAAGAGCGGGGTCAGCGGCGGCATCCTGGCCGTGCTGCCCAGCCAGTTCGGGGTGGCCAGCTACGCGCCGCCGCTGAACGAGCACGGCAACAGCGTGCGCGGCGTGGCCGCCTTCCGCGCGCTGTCGGAGCGGTACGGCTCGCACCTGTTCGAGCCGCGGCGCGGTCGGCTGCACACCGTGCGCCACCGCACCGCCGATCCCGACGACCCGGGCACCGTCCGCTACGCGCTGCAGGGCGACCTGGACGTGGCGGGTACGGAGTCGGTGCTGTGGCAGCTGACCAGCGAGCCGCTCAGCACCCGGCGGGTGGTGGTCGACCTCGGTGCCACCGACCGGGTCAGCGAGCACGCCGGTGAGCTGTTGGCCGAGATGTCGCGGCGCTACCTGGTCGACGGACGCACCCTGGAGGTGGTCGATCCGCAAGAGCTGCTGGCCGGTGTCCCGGACGTCACCCGGCTGTCCTGACCCGGCTCCGGCTCGTCACGACCCGCGGGCGTCCTGCACCAGGGTGTGCACGAAGCCCAGCTTCTCCACCACCTGGGGCGACAGCGTGAACGGGTAGGGATCCGACTTGCCCATCGACCGGCTGAGCTCGTTGAAGGACCCGGCGAACCCGGTCCACACCGCGACCAGCTCGGCGATGTCCTCGACGTCGAAGTCGAGCTGCGGCCGCCCACGGGACCCGTCGCGCCGCGGATCGGGGAACAGCGCGTGCTGCACCGCGGTCTGCAGCGTGTCGGTGATGTGCAGGTAGTGCGCCCAGATCTCGGCGAAGTCCTCCCAGGGGTGCGACGACGCGTACGGGGTGATGAACTCCGGCGCCGGTGGGGTCCCGGGATCGCGGCGGTAGTGCCGCTGCAGCGCCTCGCTGTAGGAGGCCCGCTCGTCGCCGAAGAGCGCGCGGAACGGCTCCTCCCACCGGGTGCCGGGGATCAGCACCTGCCAGTAGTAGTGCCCGATCTCGTGCCGGAAGTGGCCGAGCATCGTCCGGTACGACTCGTCCAGCCAGACCCGGACGGACTCGCGGTGGGCGTCGGTCGACTCGGCCAGGTCGATGGAGATCACCCCGTTGGCGTGACCGATGACCACCCGCTGACCGCTGGTCGCCGACGACAGCAGGTCGAAGGCCAGACCGCCGTCGGGCCGCTCGTGGTAGCTGGTGATGGGCAGCCCCAGGTCGGTCAGCTGGTGGACCAGGCGACGCTTGGCCACCGCGGCGCGGGACAGCTGCTCCCAGCCGATGGTGTCGTCCCGCGGCGGGGTCTTCCGGTTCAGTCGGCAGGCCGGGCAGCGGGCCTGGTCGTCGCCGTCGCGGACCAGCCAGTTGCAGCCCCAGGACCGCTCGGTGCAGGCGTGCCAGCCGGCGAACCGGTC
>JBMDXL010000059.1:0-2144 GCA_048594465.1 Microlunatus sp.
GTTGTCCGACCACGGTCGGCTCGCGACCTCCCCAGGGCGCCCGGGCGTACGTTGTCCGACCACTGTCGGCTCGCGACCTCCCCGGGGCGCTCGGAGCGTACATTGTCCGACCACGGTCGGCCTCCGCCCCGCACCGCCTGACGGAGGACAGGCGGTGACTACCAGGCGGCGGTCCGCCCCACACTCGTGAGGGTGATGATCGCCTCGCCTGCCTCGTCGCTGGCGCCCAGGTCGACCTCGGCGGTGATCGAGTAGTCGTGGTCGCCCTCGGGGTCGTCGAGGATCTGGCGCACCTGCCAGGTGGTGGCCTGTCGGTCGATGATCAACAGCGCCGGACCGCGGGCGTTCGCCCCCACCTGCACCTGGCCGTGCTCGGTGAAGTAGTCGGCCAGGGCCGCCTCCCACTCCTGCGCGCCCCACCCCTGGTCCCCGTCCAGCTCGCCGAGCTCCCACCAGCGGCGGCGGGCGATCAGCTCGACCCGACGGAACAGCGCGTTGCGCACCAGCACGGTGAAGGCCCGGAGGTTGCTGGTGACCGCGGGGGGACGGCGGTCGGCCTCGGCGACCAGCTCGGCCTCCGGATCGGCGTCGGGGCTGCGGAGCTTCTCCCACTCGTCCAGCAGGCTCGAGTCGGTCTGCCGGACCAGCTCGCCGAGCCAGGCGATCAGGTCCTCCAGCCCCTCGGTCCGCTTGGTCTCCGGCACCGTCTGCCGCAGCGCCTTGTACGCGTCGGCCAGGTAGCGCAGCACCAGCCCCTCGGCCCGGGCCAGACCGTAGAACGCCACGTACTCGGTGAAGGTCATCGACCGCTCGAACAGGTCCCGGGCCACCGACTTCGGTTCCAGCGCGTGGTCCAGCACCCACGGGTGGCTCTTCGCGTACGCCCGGTAGCCCACCTCGAGCAGGTCCTCCAGCGGTCGCGGGTAGGTGACGTCCTCGAGCAGCTCCATCCGCTCCTCGTACTCCAGTCCCTCCCGCTTCATCCCCTCCACGGCCTCGCCGCGGGCCTTGGACCGCTGCGCCGAGAGCACCGGCCGCGGGTTCTCCAGGATCGCCTCGATCACCGACAAGGCGTCCAGCGGGTACTCCGGCGACTCCGGGTCCATCAGGTCCACCGCGGCCAGGGCGAACGGCGACAGCGGCTGGTTGAGGGCGAAGTCGGCCTGCAGGTCGACGGTCAACCGGGCCAGCCGACCGTGCTCGTCCGGCTCGTCCAGCCGCTCGACCACCCCGGTCTCCAGCAGACCGCGGTAGATCCGCAGGGCGTCGTGCACGTGACCCCGCTTCCGCCGGGGCGACTCGTCGTTGTCGGTCAGCAACTCCCGCATCGCGGTCCAGCAGTTCCCCGGCCGGGAGATGACGTTGATGATCATGGCGTGGGTGACCGCGAAGCTGGACTCCAGCGGCTCCGGCGGGGCGCTGATCAACCGCTCGTACGTCGGCTCGCCGTAGCCCACGGTCCCCTCGGGCGGCTTCTTGCGGACCACCTTGCGGCGCTTCTTCGGGTCGTCGCCGGCCTTGGCCAGGGCCTTGAGGTTGGCCACCACGTGATCGGGGGCCTGGACCAGCACGGTGCCGGCGGCGTCGTAGCCGGCCCGGCCGGCCCGGCCCGCGATCTGGTGGAACTCGCGGGCGGTCAGCAGCCGCGGCTTCACCCCGTCGTACTTGCTCAAGGCGGTGAACAGCACGGTGCGGATGGGCACGTTGATGCCGACCCCCAGGGTGTCGGTGCCGCAGATGATCTTGAGCAGCCCGGCCTGGGCCAGCAGCTCGACCAGCCGGCGGTACTTGGGCAGCATCCCCGCGTGGTGCACGCCGATGCCGTTGCGGACCAGCCGGGACAGCACCTTGCCGAAGCCGGCGGCGAACCGGAAGCCGCCGATCAGGTCGGCGATCTGGTCCTTCTCCTCCCGGGTGCAGACCCGCAGGCTGTTCAACGCCTGGGCCTGCTCGATCGCCGCGGCCCGGCTGAAGTGCACGACGTAGATCGGGGCCTGGTGGGTGGTCAGCCGCTCCTCGATCGTCTCGTGCACCGGGGTGGTCACCCACTCGTAGTGCAGCGGCACCGGCCGCTCGGCCGACGCGATCACCGCGGTCGGGCGTCCCGTCCGCCGGGTCAGGTCGCGCTCGAACCGGCTGACGTC
>JBMDXL010000590.1:0-3634 GCA_048594465.1 Microlunatus sp.
TCGACCGTCCCGCCCCCGACGAGCAGCCGGAGGAACCGGAAGTAGTCGGCGGCGGTCGACACCAGCTCGGCGTGGCTGACGTCGAACGGCGGCGGTCCCGCGTAGAACCCGCCGCCGGCGGGTTCGGTCTCGACCAGGCCGTCCTCGGTCAGCCGGTACGCCGCCGGCAGCCGGGTCAGCGCGCTCTCCGCCACCCAGAAGCCGGTGTCGACCATGCCGAGCGGGCCGAACAGGTCCGCGGCCAGGTGCTCGCCCGTCGGTCGCCCGGTCACCCGGGAGATCAGCGCCCCGAGGATGCCGAAGGAGTGGTGGTAGCGCCAGCCGGCCCCCGGCTGGAAGGCCAGCGGCAGCTCGGCCAGCCGGGCCAGCCACGCGTCGGCCCCGAGGCTCACCGGCTCCGGGCCGGCCTCGGTCCCGTTCGCCGTCATCGCCCGCTGCAGCGGCGAGTCGCCGAGGATCATCCCGTAGCCGGAGGTGCAGGTCAGCAGGTGGCGCAGCGTGAGAGGCCCGTGGGCGGGCACCGTGTCGTCGAGCTCGGCGTCGGGCGAGGTCAGCACCCGCCGGTCGGCCAGCTCCGGCAGCCAGGGCACCAGATCGCCGTCCAGGTCCAGCCGACCCGCCTCCACCAGCCGGAGCGCGGCGACGCTGGTGACCGCCTTGGTCATGGACTGGATCCGCATCACGGCATCCGCGCCCAGGGCCGGGCCGTCCACCGACGCGAGCCCGACCGCCATCACCTCCGGTGCGGACTCGGCCGCCCCGACGACCGCCACCGCGCCGGGGATGGTGCCCGCCGCCACATGGCGCTCGAGCAGATCGCGTACCGGGGAGCTCATGGGCCGACTGTGCCACGCCCGGGCCCGGATCAGCCGAGCGCCTCCCGGATCGCGTCGATCCCCAGGTCGAGCTCGGCGAAGCTGGTGCTCAGCGGCGACAGCCCGATCCGGATGCCGTCGGGTGCCCGGAAGTCCGGGATCACGCCCCGTCGCCAGAGCTCGGCGCAGACCTGCCGGAACCGGGGGTGCTCGATGGTCACGTGCGACCCGCGCCGCTCCGGGTCGCGGGGACTCGCCAGGGTGACGCCCGACGACGACAGCAGCGCGTCCGACAGCGCCACCGCGCGCTCGGTGAGCAGCACCGACTTCGCCCGTACGGCGGCCATCCCCGCGTCCGCGATCAGGTCGAGCATCAGCCGCATCGGCTGCATCGCCGTGATGGCCGGGGTGCCGGTCAGGAACCGGCGGATCCCGCTGGCCGGCCGGTAGTCGGGACCCATCGCGAAGGGGTCGGCCGCTCCCATCCAGCCCCAGAGCGGCTGCTCCAACCGATCCTGCAGCCCGGTCCGGACGTAGGCGAACGCCGGTGCGCCCGGGCCGCCGTTGAGGTACTTGTAGGTGCAGCCGACCGCCAGGTCGACCCCCCAGTCGTCGAGCCGGAGCGGGACCGAGCCGACCGAGTGCGACAGGTCCCACAGGATCATCGCCCCGGCCCGCCGGGTCAGGATGGTGATCGCCTCGGCGTCGGCCAGGAAGCCGGACCGGTAGGCGACGTGGCTCAGCACCACGAGGGAGGTCCGCTCGGACAGCAGGGCGTCGATCGCGTCGGGCTCGACCTCCCCGTGCGGCCCCACGTCCAGCCACCGCAGGGTCAGACCGCGCTCGGCCGCGATGCCCTGCAGCAGATACCGGTCGGTCGGGAAGTTCGCCCGGTCGACGATCACCTCGTCCCGGCCGTCGTCGGGATCGACCGCCGCCCGGATCAGCTTGTACAGCAGGACCGACGTCGAGTCGCCCACCACGGTCTGACCCGGACCGGCCCCGAGCACCACCTCGCCGAGCCGGTCACCGAGCACCACCGGCTCGTCCATCCACGCCTCGTCCCAGGAACGGATCAGCCCACGTCCCCACGCTCCCTCGACGAGCTCGCCGAGCCGCGCGGCGGTCCCGATCACCGGTCTCCCCAGGGAGTTCCCGTCCAGGTAGGCGAGCACCCCGTCCTCGGCCCCGGCGAAGTGCGCGCGGAACCGGCGGAGGGGATCCGCGGCGTCCAGCTCGGCTGCGGTGGGACTCATGTCTGCTCCTGCGATCCGGGGCCGGGTGAACGTCGTACGGTGGCGAACCAGTCCACCAGCGAGCCGATCTCCGACGGCACCGGCTCCGGGCTCCAGGTCACCCACCCCGGTGTCGGTCCCGCGAAGCAGACCGCCGCCAGGATCGCGTCCACCGTCAGACCGGCGTCGACCAACCCGGCGAGCTCGGCCCGGTCCAGTCCCGCCGGTCGCGCGGTGTTGCCGAGATCGGTGCCGTAGCGGACCCGGCCGCCGGCGGCTCGGAACCCGGAGAGGTTCGCCACGGCCCGGTCGTACGCCTCACCGTCGGCGCCGTGGATCGACAAGGAGCTGATCCAGGTGGTCCGGCGAGCCATCTGGGTCAGGAGATCGTCGGGCAGCCTCTCGGTCCACGGCGTGTGGGCCAGCACGTCGACGCCGGCCGCGAGGGCCCGGGCCGCCTGACCCACTCCCTCGGCGTGGGCGACCACCGGTCGTCCGAGCCGGTGCGCGGTCTCGACCACGGCCGCCAGCTCGCGGTCGCCGAGCAGCGGCATCCCGGTGTGCAGCACGACCTTGATCAGGTCGACCCCGGCGGCCACCAGCTCCTGCACCACCGCCCGACCGTGCTCGGCGGACACCAGAGCGGTGACGGAGCCGTCCGGCGCCCAGGAGCGGTCGGACGGGAAGCCGCCCGGAGCGGTCAGGAACGGCCCGGCGACCCGCACCTGGAGACCACCCGGGGCGTCGCGTCGCCAGGCCAGCGAGTCCTCGAGCGTCCCGCCCAGATCGTCCACGCCGCTGAGCACCGACCCGCCGAGCTCGCCGACGTCGACGAGCGCGAGGTGCACGTGGTGGTCCCGCAGGCCGGCGAGCACCGTCGCGCCCGGCGACGGGGACGAGGGGTCGATCACGCCCCGAGTATGGCTGCTGAGCGTCCGGGCCACCCGGGCGGCACCGGTCGAGCGCCGGGTCGGGCTACTTCCCGTTCGTGGCCAGCACCCGGAGCCGGGCGGCGGTGTTGGAGAACCGGTTCTGGTCGATCACGGTGGCCGAGTACTGCCAGAACGTGTAGTACGGCCAGCCGCCGGGCAGCTTCCCTGCGCCGGTCTTGGGCGTCCACCGGGCCGCCCACAGCGGGTTGGTGGAGCGGAACTTGGTGGTGTCGCCGGTGCACCGCGACCACCAGTCGGCCGTGGTGTAGATGACCGCGTCCCGGGTCGTCAGCTTCTTGTAGGTGGTCAGGAAGTCGGTGATCCAGGCGACCATCTTGGTCTTCGACAGCCCGTAGCACATGTTGCCGCCGTACGGGTTGTACTCGATGTCCAGGACCCCGGGCAGGGTCTTGCCGTCGTTGCGCCAACCGCCGCCGTACGTGACGAAGTAGGTGGCCTGGGTCTTGCCGCTCTTCCCGCTCGGGTTGGCGAAGTGGTAAGCGCCGGCGAACATCCCGGCCGCCTTGGCCCCGCCGTACTGGGAGGCGTAGTACGGGTTGCGGTAGCTGGAGCCCTCCGTCGCCTTGACGTAGGCGAAGCTGCGCTTGGCCTTGGTGAAGCTGACCCAGTCGACCACCCCCTGGTAGCTGGA
>JBMDXL010000591.1:0-2011 GCA_048594465.1 Microlunatus sp.
CCGTAGGCGGTGTGCTCGGCCTCGAACCAGCCGGAGCCCAGGCCGAGTTCCAGCCGACCGCCGGAGATGTCGTCCACCTGGGCGGCGGCGATGGCCAGCATCGAGGGATGCCGGAAGGTGGCCGAAGTGACCAGGGTGCCCAACCGGATGTCCGGCACCTGGCCCGCGATCGCCCCCAGGCTGACGAACGATTCGGACGGCCCGGGCAAGCCGTCGCCGCCCATCGTCAGGACATGGTCGGATCGGAAGAAGCCGGTGAAGCCCAGCGTGTGGGCGGCCTGCGCGACCCGGAGCAGATCGGTGTGCGCCGCGCCCTGCTGGGGTTCGGTGAAGATGCGGAGATCGGGGGCCATGGTCGGACGGTAACCCGCCGGCGGCCCGGTGAACCCGGTCGGCACCCGAGCTGGGTGACCGGGTGTTCAGCGGCCTGCCCCGACGCGGGAGGATGACCCCCGTGACCTCACTCCCCTTTCCGGGCGCCGCGGCGTCCGCCGGTACCGTCGACCCGGCCGCCCTGCTCGACCTGGCCCTCCGCGCGGCGTCGGCCGCCGGTGACGAGCTGATCAAGCGCTACGGCTTCATCCAGGGGCTCGACTCCAAGTCCAGCGCCACCGACCCGGTGTCCGACGCCGACCGCGCCTCCGAGGCGCTGCTGGTCGAGATGATCACCGCCGAGCGTCCCGACGACGGCATCCTCGGCGAGGAGGGCGCGGACCGCGAGTCCCGCTCCGGCCTGCGCTGGGTGATCGACCCGCTGGACGGCACGGTCAACTACATCTACGGCATCGACGAGTGGGCGGTGAGCGTCGCGATCGAGGACCTCGACGGCCCGCTGGTCGGCGTGGTGCGCAACCCGGTGTCGGGACGCACCTACAGCGCTGTCCGCGGCGGCGGGGCGTTCCGCGACGGCAAGCCGATCCGGGTCAACGATCCGGTGCCGGCGGCCCGGGCCCTGCTGGCCACCGGGTTCAGCTACACGGTCGAGCGACGGATCAAGCAGAGCGCGTTCATGGCGCGACTGCTCCCGCAGATCCGGGATCTGCGGCGTTGCGGCTCCGCCGCGCTCGACGTGTGCATGGTCGCCGACGGCCAGGTCGACGCCTTCTACGAGGAGGGTGTCAACTGGTGGGACGTGGCTGCCGCCACCGTCATCTGCCGGGAGGCCGGCGGGGTCGATTCGCGTGTGTCACCTGCGGGGGCTGCCCCCGGCTACCTGTTCGCCGGTCCGGCGCTGCACGAGGAACTGACACACCTTTTCTGAGCCGGCCGCTTTCGCTGGCGCGGGGCCGGGAGATCAGTCACGGAGGGATCTCTCGGCCAACCGCTGCTGCAGGTGGGTGAAGGCTGGTCGGCGGACGCGGTGGCCCGTCTCCCGGTCGACGGCGACGAGTCCGTACCGGGCCGACCAGCCGTCGGTCCACTCCCAGCCGTCGAGCAGGGAGCGGTGGAAGTAGGCGCGGACGTCGCTGCCGGCCTCCCGCGCGGCCTCGGTCGCGGCGAGATGGGCGTCCAGGAAGGCGATCCGGTTCTCATCGGTGCCGTCCGTCGTCGCGTCGAAGGCGCCCCCGCTCGCCGCGACGATCAGCGGCGGGGCATCCGGATACCGACGGCTCAGGCCGGACAGAACCTGGCTCAGCCCCAGCGGGTCGATCGGTCGGCCCGTCGTGGTCAGCGGAAGGTCGTCGGGTGTCTCGAGACTGAAGGGCACGGAACGGTTCTCAGGAACGGCGCTCACCGTCAGGGGGTGCTCCCAGCTGACGCCGTAGAAGTCCAACGGCTGCCCGATGGTGGCGAGATCACCGTCGTGCACGAGGGTCTCGTCATTCATCTCGGGGAGCAGTCGGTGCAGGGCACGCGGATACCGCCCGCGCAGCACCGGGTCGGCGAACTGACGATTGAGGTAGAGGTCGACGAAGCGGGCGACCGCCTGGTCGGCCGTCGATCCGGGGTCGTGGGGCCGGACGACGGTGTGCGCGTTGACGATGCCGATCGGGATCGCACCGGTCGCCCG
>JBMDXL010000592.1:0-6673 GCA_048594465.1 Microlunatus sp.
TCTGGTCCAACCCGCCGATCCGGATCGGCAAGACCGCCCTGCACGAGCTGCTGCTGCGCTGGCTGCCCCGGCTGGCGCCGACCGGCACCGCGCACCTGGTGGTCGGCAAGAACCTCGGTGCCGACACCCTGGCCACCTGGCTCACCGGGGAGGGCTTCGCCTGCACCCGGACCGGCACCAGCAAGGGGTTCCGGGTGCTGGCGGTCCAGCCCCGCCCCTGACCCCCGGGACGGTCCCGCTCAGGTGCGTTTTCCGACCACGGACGGGTTCCGTACGCCGTCGCGGCCCGGCACGGTGCGTTTTCCGACCACGGACGGTTTCCGTACGCCGTCGCGGCCCGGCACGGTGCGTTGTCCGACCACGGACGGCGAACGCGCGCCGTCACGCGCCCGCACGGTCCGTTCCCCGACCAGGGTCGGAAAACGCACACCCCCGGCGACCTCCGGCCTCCCGGGTCAGCCGAGCCGGCTCAGCGCTCCGACGCCGCCGCCAGCACCTCGGGCCAGCGGCGGTCCAGCACGGCGCCGCCGCGGACCACGCCCTGCCACAGGACGAGGCCGCCGATCAGCAGACCGACCCCGAGACCCACCCAGTCCAACCCCGGCAGCCAGGCCGCCCCGATCACCAGCCCGATCGTGGGCACCGCCAGCAGCAGACTCACCGTGCTGGTCACCCCGAACGCGGCCAGGGACGGCAGTCCGCCGCTGGTGCCTTTCTGGAACGGACTGGCCCCCGGCGGCGGCGCCGGCCACTGCCACAGCGTGCCGACGAACGACCCGACCCCGAGACTGACCAGGGTCAGGGTGACGCTGACCGCCAGCACCGCGGGCCAGGCCGACCAGGCGCCGGACAGGGCCAGCCCGAGGACGGTCAGCACCACCAGCACGGGGCCGAACACGGTGACCGTGGACAGCACCCGGCCCAGCCGGTCCTCCACCCCGCGCACCCCGGTGGTGGCGTGCAGCCACACCGCACTCCCGTCGTAGCTGAGGTCCTGGGCCAGGCTCGAGCCGATCAACCAGCACAGCAGCGTCGGGGCGAAGGCCACCACCAGCGGCTGACCCTCCGGATTGGCCAGCTGGGCCACCATCAAGATCATCGGTCCGATCAGGAAGCCCGCGATCCCCGCCAGGTAACGAGGATCGCGGCGCCAGTAGCGCAGCGTCCGGGCCGCCACGGCACCGGCGGGGGTGGCCGGGTAGAGGCGGTCGACCAGGTGACCACCGCGCACCCGGCCGGCCCCGCGGGCCGCCTCCACCGGCTCGGTCAGCCGCTGGTCGAGATGGTGCTGCCAGGTCAACCAGAGCGCCGCCACCAGGGCCAGTGCCAGCAGCAGACGGATCACCGCGAGCAGCCAGCGACCCTCGGCCACGTCGGCCGGCACCGCCCAGATCCAGCCGAACGGCGTCCAGCCGGCCACGGTGGCGGTGTCGGCCAGCATCGACCGCAGCCGGTCGGTCCCGACGCCCGCCAGCCCACCCACGAGGTTGGCCACGACCCCGACCAGCAGCCCCAGACCAGCCAACCCGACGAACGCGACGTCGCGGAACCGGCGGGAGCTGAGCACGGCCGCGAAGGTGGTGGTGCCGGCCCGGGAGAACAGGAAGCAGGTGGCCACCCCGATCGGGATGGCCACGACCGTGGCCAGCACCGGACCGGGCCCCCGTGACCAGCTCGCCAGCAGACCGAGCGACACCAACACGGTGCCCACCCCGGTGCTGCCGACCAGACCCGACACCAGCAGCCCCGGCATGATCTGGCGAGCGCGGACGGGCAGCAGGGCGAACCGAGCCGGATCCAGGGTCTCGTCGACGCCGAACACCAGCAGCGAGAGCAGCAGCCAGCCGGCGGTCAGGGTCGCGAAGGCCAGCACGGTGACGTCGGCGGTCACCGCCACCGAGGTCCACCGGAGGGCGACCAGACCGGCCAGCGCGACCACGACGATGCCGAGGGCGTAGACCAACCCGAGGACCAGACCGACGGTCCGCCAGACGCTGCGGCGCAGCGCGTTGCGCAGCAGGCTCAGCTTGAGCCGGACGAGGATCGCAACCACGACAGGGCCTCCTCTCCCGCCGCCGTGTAGCCGACCAGCTCCAGGAAGCGCTGCTGGAGACCGGACGACCCGCGGACCTCGTCGAGGGTCCCGGTGGCCAGCACCCGTCCCTGCGCGACCACGGCCAGCCGGTCGCACAGGCTCTCGACCAGCTCCATCACGTGACTGGACAGCACCACCGTGCCGCCTCCGGCCACGTAGCCACGCAGGATCGCGCGGATGTGCTCACCGGAGACCGGGTCGACCGACTCGAAGGGCTCGTCCAGGATCACCAGGCGGGGTGCGTGGATCAGCGCGCAGGCCAAGCCGATCTTCTTGGTCATGCCCGCGGAGTACTCCACCACCAGGGTGCTCGCGTCCTCGCTCAGACCGAGCGCGGCCAGCAGCTCCGCTGACCGGGAGACGATGTCGGGCTCGGGCACGCGCCGCAGCAGCCCGACGTAGCGCAGCAGCTCCTGACCGGTCAGCCGGTCGAAGAGCCGCATGCCGTCGGGCATCATCCCGATCAGCGCCTTGGCCCCGGCCGGATCGCTCCACACGTCCCGGCCCAGGATCTCCGCACGGCCGGCGTCCGGCCGCAGCAGCCCGGTCGCCATCGACAAGGTGGTGGTCTTGCCGGCCCCGTTCGGTCCGACCAGGCCGAACAGGCAACCCGTCGGCACGGTCAGCTGCAGACCGTCGACAGCGACCTTGGCGCCGTACCGTTTGACCAGCCCGGTCAGGGCCAGGGCCGGCGGCCGGGTCGTGGGGAGCTCGCTCATGCCTCCAGTGAACACGCAGGGCCCGGTAATTCCTTGTCGGGATGAGAACCTGTGAGGTTCGTCATTGACGCGGCTCACATTTTCTCGTTACCTTGATTTAACACTGAGAGCGCTCCCACGGTCTCGGTTTCTCTCCCCCACCCACCCGCTCAGCCAGTCTTCATCCCCCGAGGAGACTCCCCCATGGCAACGCTGCCGCCCCCCCTCTCGAGCGACCCCGGACACGGGTCCTCGACCTCCCCCCACCCCACCACCCCCTCCCCGCACCGGCGTCGCCGGTCCCGACTGGCCGCCTCCCTGGTGGCCCTCAGCCTCGCGGCCGGCACCCTCGTGGCCGGCGCGGTCACCCGCCCGGCCGAAGCCGCGGTCACCTCCGTCGGAGCGGGGTCGTACACCACGACCCTCCCGGCCGGCAAGAACCTGCCGACCGGCTGCGGCGACATCTCCACCAACCCCCGCGGCGCCCTGACCGCGAACGCCCCGAAGGGACCGGTGCCCACGAACGACTGGTGGTCCTCGATCCTGTTCAAGAAGACCGACTGTGCGTTCGGCGAGCCGCTCTACGCCCACCCGGCCGCGTACGACACCTACCCCGGCGGTCTGGGAATCTCTTACACCAACACCCCGACCATCACCGGCACCGCGACCGGGGTCGGGGAGTACAAGTTCAGCTACACCCGCGACCTGCTGGTCGGGGTCGCCGGTCTGACGGCCGACCGGGTCCAGGTCGACGACTGGTCGGACTGGACGGTCACCCCGGCGTGGGTGTCGGGCAACCGGGCCCTCAAGGCCACCATCGGCCACGGTCTGCCGTTCTCCTACTACGACGTCGACGGCGGCGGCAGCGCGCAGATCAGCACGGACGGCCCGCCGAAGGTGTGGGCGAACAGCGGTTCCATGATCGGGTTCAGCATCCGTGATCATGACTACGTCGCGTACGCGCCGAGCGGTGCCAGCTGGGTGGTCAACGGCTCCTCGATCACCTCCACGCTGGGCGGCAAGGACTACTTCAGCGTCGCCGTGCTGCCGACCAAGGCCGCTGACAGCGACAGCACCCGGACCAGCCTGGCCACCTCCTACGGCCGGTACGCCCAGGCCCACGTCACCGGGACCAAGATCAGCTACGCCTACTCCCCGAGCGCGGGCAAGGTGAACAGCACGTACGCGTTCACCACGCAGGCCAAGGAAGGCAGCGAGACCAAGACCGTGGTGTCGCTCTACCCGCACCAGTGGAAGGACCTGGCCGGCGGCTCGCCGATCAGCCAGACCTACGTCTCCCCCCGCGGGCAGATGAAGAACCTGGTCGGCGTCTCCAGCTTCTCGACGTCGATGACCTACCACGGCATCCTGCCCGAGCTCCCCGCGGTGGCCACGTCCACCGGAGCGGACAAGGCGACGCTGGTGAACTACCTGAACCAGGTCGCGAACGACCCGGCCGGTGAGCAGAAGCCCGACACCTACTGGGCCGGCAAGGGACTGGGTCGCTCAGCCCGGATCGCCGAGATCGCTGACCTGGTGGGCGAGACCGCCACCCGGGACAAGGCGCTGACGGCGATGAAGAAGACCCTGGAGAACTGGCTGACCGCCTCCGCCGGGGAGAACGACCACCTCTTCTACTACGACAAGAACTGGGGCACCCTGATCGGCTACGAAGCCAGCTACGGGTCCGACCAGGAGCTCAACGACCACCACTTCCACTACGGCTACTTCATCGCCGCGGCGGCCACGGTGGCCAAGTTCGATCCCAGCTGGGCGAAGTCCAGCCAGTACGGCGGCATGATCGACCTGCTCATCCGCGACGCCAACAACTACGACCGCAGCGACAACCGCTTCCCGTACCTGCGTGACTTCGACATCTACGCCGGTCACGACTGGGCGTCCGGCCACGGCTCCTTCGCCGCGGGCAACAATCAGGAGTCCAGCTCGGAGGGGATGAACTTCGCGGGAGCCCTGATCCAGTGGGGTCAGGCCACCGGCAACACCGCCGTCCGCGACGCCGGCATCTACATCTACACGACCCAGGCCGCGGCCATCGCCGACTACTGGTTCGACGTGGACAACGACATCTTCCCGGCGTCGTTCCCGCACAGCACGGTCGGCATGGTCTGGGGTGACGGCGGTGCGTACGCCACCTGGTTCACCGCCGACCCCGAGAAGATCCAGGGCATCAACCAGCTGCCGATCACCGGCAGCCACCTCTACCTGGGTCTGCACCCCTCCTACAACAAGATCAACTACGACGAGGTGGTCCG
Organism: Microlunatus sp.; assembly: GCA_048594465.1. Classification (GTDB taxonomy): domain Bacteria; phylum Actinomycetota; class Actinomycetes; order Propionibacteriales; family Propionibacteriaceae; genus Microlunatus. The sequence goes on from JBMDXL010000592.1 coordinate 5,067, forward strand.
CAACCGCGGTGGTGAACCCACCGCCTGGCAGGACATCCTCTGGGAGTTCCTCGCTCTCGGCGATCCCGATCTGGCGCTGAGCAAGTTCACGGCCAACCCGAACTTCGTCTCCGAGGAGGGCGAGTCCAAGGCGCACACGTTCCACTGGATCCGCAACCTCGCGGCGCTGGGCAACGTGGACTCCAGCCTCACCGCGGACAACCCGCTGGCGGCGGCCTTCACCCAGGACGGGAAGCGCAGCTACGTGGTGGCGAACATCTCCTCGGCCTCGCTGACGGTCACCTTCTCCAACGGGACCAAGGTGACGGCTCCGGCCGGCAAGACCGTGGTCACCGGGGCGATCACCTGGAGTGGCGGCAACGCCTCGGCCACGCCGGGGACCGATCCGACGCCGGACCCCACCCCGACCCCGGATCCGACGACGCCGAACCCGACCCCCACCCCGACGCCGACGCCGACGCCGACGCCGACGCCGGATCCGACCACCCCCACGCCGACTCCGACGCCGACCGCGCCGGGACAGGCGGGCCGGTACTACCTGACCACCGACGGCAAGCTCGCGACCGGTGCCACCACCCCCGGCACGGTCACCCTGGTCGCGGCGAACTGCCAGTGCGACGGGACGCCCGACAAGGCCAAGACGTTCACCCTCACCGGGGTGAACGGAGCGTGGACCGGCGCGGCCGCCGCGTTCGACCTGGCCATCGACGCCGGCCCCGCCGTGGGCAGCGCCAGCCAGGTCCGGATCTCCTACGACCTGACCGGCAACGGGTCGTTCGACCGGGTGGAGACCTACCGGTACTTCGCCACCGACCCGGTGCCCGGCTACGAGCACTACACCCAGGACCGCCAGCTCCTCGGCACCACCGGGACCATGGGCGGTCTGAGCGGCGGCACGATCAAGATCGAGGTCTGGAACGCGATCGGCAACCAGCCGAGCACCCTCGGCGTCGGATCGCTGTCCCGACTGGATCTGCCGCTGCGGTGACCCCGGGCCGGCGGTGATCACGAGCCGAAGATCACCGTCCGGCTGAACCCAGCACGACCGCTCGGCACCACGGCACCCACCGGGATCTCCGGTGGGTGCCGTCGTGCGTCCCGGACGATCTTCCCGGCCCGCCGACGACTACCGTGGCGTCGACCTCGCCGCCACCATCGAGCAGCACGACGTCTCCCCCGACGTGGCCCGGGAGGTCGCCGCCCTGGTGCGGTCGTGGCGCCCGCCGACGTGTCGACCCGGTGCAGGGCCGCATCGGGACCCTCCGGGTCACCGAGCTCGTCGACCCGAACGCCCCCGGTCGCCGGGCCGAGGCGCACGCCGCCCTGGACCGGCTGAGCACCACCGAGGCGGCCGTCGTCGTCGGGGAGACCTCGGCCGGGGCGGCCCATCCCGGGGACTGATTCGACACGGGTGCGGGGGCGGCGGTGTCCGTATCCACCGGGCACCCGTCGATCCCCGCTCGGGCACCAGCTGGGAGGGCCGGGGGTGGTCCCCGACGTCGCCGCGACCGGCGACCGGGCGGCCGGCGCGGCGCGGCGGCTGCAGGAGCGGCAGCTGGCGACCGGAGCGCGACCACCGTGCGCCCACGGCCGCTCCCGGACCACGG
>JBMDXL010000593.1:0-2191 GCA_048594465.1 Microlunatus sp.
GCTCGGGTTCCACGGAGCCGCTCGATCCGCAGATCGAGCGACGACGTGAATCCCGAGCGACTCCGTCAGGGTGAGGCGGGGCGGGGGGCGGCGGGACCTCAGCCGACGACGGTCCAGGTGTCCGGTCCGGCGATCATGGCCTGCAGCGCGTCGTCGTCGGAGCCCTTGTCGGTGGCCAGGGCCACCTGCTCACGGGCCAGGTCGTCGTACGCGGGGGCCTCGACGTCGCGGAAGATGCCGATCGGCGCCCGGTGCAGGACGCCGGAGTCGGTCAGCCGGGACAGACCGAAGGCGAAAGTCGGGTCCGGGGTGTGGGCGTCGTGGACGACCAGGCGGTCGGCGCCGACGGCGTCCACGTCGACGACCTCGAAGGCACCGGAGACGGGGTCGCGGACGACCCCCTTGCTCTGGTCGATCCCGAACCGGATGGGCTCACCGTGCCGCAGCGGGATGATCGCCTCCGCCGAGGTCTCCGCGTCCTTCACCGACGCGAAGGCGTCGTCGTTGAAGATCGGGCAGTTCTGGTAGATCTCCACGAACGTGGTCCCCCGGTGGGCGGCGGCCGCCCGCAGCACCTCGGTCAGGTGCTTGCGGTCGGAGTCGACGGTCCGGGCCACGAAGGTCGCCTCGGCGCCCAGAGCCAGCGACACCGGGTTGAACGGGTTGTCCAGCGACCCCATCGGGGTCGACTTGGTGATCTTGCCGATCTCGGAGGTGGGGGAGTACTGGCCCTTGGTCAGACCGTAGATCCGGTTGTTGAACAACAGGATGGTCAGGTTGACGTTGCGCCGCAGCACGTGGATCAGGTGGTTGCCGCCGATCGACAGGGCGTCACCGTCGCCGGTGATCACGAACACCGCGGCGTCCTCCCGAGCCGTGGCCACGCCGGTGGCGATGGCGGTGGCCCGGCCGTGGATCGAGTGCATGCCGAAGGAGTCCACGTAGTACGGGAACCGCGACGAGCAGCCGATCCCGGAGACGATGACCGTGTTCTCCTTGCGGATCCCGAGCTCGGGCATGAAGCCCTGGAAGGCGGCCAGCACGGCGTAGTCACCGCAGCCGGGGCACCAGCGCACCTCCTGGTCGGAGGTGAAGTCCTTGCGGTTCAGCGGCTCCAGCGCGAGCGGGACGCCGGTCAGCCCGGGACCGATCGGCGCGGTCGGCGCCGCCGCCGGTCCCCGACCGGCCGGTCCCCCCGGGCGACCCACGGGTCGCTCCGTCCGCGGGGTCGTCGGCCGGGTGCGGCCGTCGGTCTCCTGGCCGTTGAGGGCGGTCACGCGGGTACTCCTTCGATCGAGTCGATCTCGGCCTCCAGGTCGGCGGCCAGCTCGCTCAGCGAGATCGGCAGACCGCGGACGCGGGAGTAGCTGTGCACGTCGACGAGGTACTTGGCGCGCAGCATGGTGGCGAGCTGTCCCAGGTTCATCTCCGGGACGATCACCCGCTCGTAGCGACGCAGCACCTCGCCGAGGTTGGCGGGGAACGGGTTGAGGTGACGCAGGTGCGTCTGGGCGATCCGGCGGCCGGACTTGCGGACCCGGCGCACGGCGGCGGTGATCGGACCGTACGTCGACCCCCAGCCCAGCACCAGCACGCTCGCGCCGAAACCCTCGCCGGCGTCGGGGTCGTCCACCTCGACGTCGGGGATGTCGCGGACGATGCCGTCGATCTTGGCCTGGCGGGTGCGGACCATCTCGTCGTGGTTGGCCGGGTCGTAGGAGACCGCTCCGGTGTCGCGGGCCTTCTCGATGCCGCCGATCCGGTGCTGCAGGCCCGTCGTGCCCGGGATGGCCCACGGACGGGCCAGCGTCTCCGGATCACGCAGGTAGGGCAGGAACACGTCCTTGCCCGCCTTGTCGGTGGCGTTCGGTGCAGTCGCGAACCCGGGGTCGATCGGCGGGATGGCCGACAGGTCGGGCACCTCCCACGGCTCGGCGCCGTTGGCGATGTAGCCGTCGGAGAGCAGGAAGACCGGCGTCCGGTACTTCACCGCGATCCGGATCGCCTCGATGGCGGTGTCGAAGCAGTCCGAGGGCGTCTGGGGGGCCAGCACCGGGACCGGTGCCTCGCCGTTGCGGCCGTACATCACCTGCAGCAGGTCGGCCTGCTCGGTCTTGGTCGGCATGCCGGTGCTGGGGCCGGCGCGCTGGATGTCGCAGACCACCAGCGGCAGCTCGGTCATCACGGCGAG
>JBMDXL010000594.1:0-6039 GCA_048594465.1 Microlunatus sp.
GAGGCGCCCTCGAGCACCTGCACCAGACCGCGGTAGGAGGTGCGGCCGCCGCCCCGGGCCACCGACTTGGAGATGATCGAGCTGGACGTGTGCGGCGCGCAGTGCACCATCTTCGAGCCCGCGTCCTGGTGCTGACCCTCACCGGCGAAGGCGATGGACAGCGTCTCGCCGCGGGCGTGCTCGCCCATCAGGTAGACGGCCGGGTACTTCATGGTGACCTTGGAGCCGATGTTGCCGTCGATCCACTCCATGGTGGCGCCCTCTTCGCAGGTCGCCCGCTTGGTCACCAGGTTGTAGACGTTGTTCGACCAGTTCTGGATGGTCGTGTAGCGGCAGCGCGCACCCTTCTTGACGATGATCTCCACCACGGCGCTGTGCAGCGAGTCCGAGGAGTAGATCGGGGCGGTGCAGCCCTCGACGTAGTGCACGTAGGCGCCCTCGTCGACGATGATCAGCGTCCGCTCGAACTGGCCCATGTTCTCGGTGTTGATCCGGAAGTAGGCCTGCAGCGGGATCTCCACGTGCACGCCCTTCGGCACGTAGATGAAGGAGCCACCGGACCACACAGCGGTGTTCAGCGCGGCGAACTTGTTGTCACCGACCGGGATGACGGTGCCGAAGTACTCCTGGAAGAGCTCCGGGTGCTCCTTCAGCGCGGTGTCGGTGTCCAGGAAGATGACACCCTGGCGCTCGAGCTCCTCGTTGATCTTGTGGTACACGACCTCGGACTCGTACTGCGCCGCCACACCGGACACCAGGCGGGCCTTCTCGGCCTCCGGGATGCCCAGCTTGTCGTAGGTGTTCTTGATGTCGGCCGGCAGGTCGTCCCAGCTGGTCGCCTGCTTCTCGGTCGACCGGACGAAGTACTTGATGTTGTCGAAGTCGATGCCGTCGAGCTCGGCACCCCAGGTCGGCATCGGCTTGCGGCCGAAGAGCTTGTGGCCCTTCATCCGCAGGTCGAGCATCCACTGCGGCTCGCTCTTCAGCGCCGAGATGTTGGCCACGACCTCGGGAGTCAGCCCCCGCAGCGCGGTCGAGCCGGCGGCGTCGGGATCCGACCAGCCCCACTGGTAGCGCCCGAGGGCGTCCAGGTGCTGGTCCTGGGTCTCGCCGGTGCCGGCGAAGCCGGTCGCCGAGGTGGGAGCGTCGTGAGTCTGGGTCATATCAGGACCTTTCGCTGGTCTGCTCGGTGCGGTCGGGCAAGATGTGGCTCGGCCGGAGGCCGCTGGGGATGTGGCTCGGCCGGAGGCCGCTGGGGATGTGGGTCGTGCAGACACCGTCGCCGTGGGCGATGGTGGCGAGACGTTGGACGGGACCACCGACCAGGCGCGCGAACGCCTCGGTCTCGGCCTCGCACAGCTGGGGGAAGCGCTCGGCCACGTGGGCGACCGGGCAGTGGTGCTGGCAGAGCTGCTCACCGGCGGCGGACGGTCGCACGGAGGCGACGAACCCGTCGGCGGTGAGCGCGTCGGCCAGGACCTGGGCCGGACCGACGTCGTCGGGGGCGTCGGCCAGCAGACCGGCGTAGCGGCTCTCCATCGCCGCGACCCGGCTGGCCGCGAACTCCTCCACGGCCGCGTCCCCGGCGTGCGCCGACAGGAACTCGAGCACCTGGACGGCGAGGTCGTCGTACGCGGCGTAGAAGCCGTTGCGTCCCGCGTCGGTCAGGGCGAACACCTTGGCGGGCCGTCCGCGTCCTCGAGCCCCGTAGGTGCGCTGCTCGCGGGGGACCAGGTGACCTCGCTCGACCAGGACGTCGAGGTGGCGGCGGATGGCCGCCGGGGTCAGGCCGAGTCGCTCGGCCAGTGCCACCGCGGTCGACGGACCGTGCTCCAGGATCGACCGGGCCACCCGCTCACGGGTGGACTCGTCGGTCTCCCGACCCTCGGCTGCCGGGCCCGAGGGCACGGTCGCCCCCGGCACGTCGGAAGCAGGCAGGGCGGATTTCACAACACAAGTGTGCTCTTATTTGCTGGAACCATTCAAGGAAGGCCGCCCTTAGTGGCCTGGGTCACCCTTCCCCTCGGAAGCGCCCGCAGCGGTGGAGCCCAGGATCTCGGCCAGGTCGAACGAGACCACCTCCTCCAGCTGCTCGTACGTGCACGTGGTCGGGTCCCGGTCCGGCCTCCAGCGGTTGAACTGGGCGGTGTGGCGGAACCGCACCCCTTCCATGTGCTCGTAGCGGACCTCGACCACCAGCTCGGGTCGCAGCGGCACGAAGGACAGGTCCTTGCCGTTGTTCCACCGGCTCCCGGCCGAGTTCTGCGGGGTCCGGTTGCCCTCCTCCTGCTTGGCCCAGGCCCAGGGGTGGTCGTCGAAGGTGGTCACCATCGGCTGCAGCTCGGCGAACAGCTCCTTGCGCCGGGCGGCCGGGAAGGCACCGATGACCCCGACCGAGACCAGCACACCCGCGTCGTCGTAGAGACCGAGCAGCAGCGACCCGATGCTGTCCGGCCCGCTCTTGTGCACCCGGTAGCCCGCCACCACGCAGTCGGCCGTCCGGGTGTGCTTGATCTTGAACATGGTCCGCTTGTCCGGCAGGTAGCCACCGGCCAGCGGCTTGGCCACCACCCCGTCGAGACCGGCGCCCTCGAACTGCTCGAACCACTCCTGGGCGACCGTCGGGTCCCGGGTGAGGGGGGTGAGGTGGATGGGCGCCTCGGCCGGGGCCAGGGCCTCCTCCAGAGCGGCCCGCCGCTCGGCGAACGGCCGCCCGGTCAGGTCGTCCTCCCCCAGGGCGAGCAGATCGAAGGCGATGAAGGTGGCCGGCGTCTGCTCGGCCAGCAGCCGCACCCGGCTGGCGGCCGGGTGGATGCGCTGCTGCAGCACCTCGAACTCCAACCGGTCCCCCACCACGACCACGATCTCGCCGTCCACCACGCACTTCTCCGGGAGGTTCGCCTTGATCGCGGCCACCACCTCCGGGAAGTAGCGGGTCATCGGCTTCTCGTTCCGGGACCCGATCTCGACCTCGTCCCCGTCGCGGAAGATGATGGCCCGGAAGCCGTCCCACTTCGGCTCGTACGAGAGGTCCCCGGTGGGGATGTCGGGCACGGACTTGGCCAGCATCGGCTTCACCGGCGGCATGACGGGCAGCTGCATGGAACTCATTAGACTCTCCGGGTGCCCACCCCCGCTGCCGCCCTGGTGGTCGACCGCCTGTCGGTGACCCTCGGTGGCCGATCCGTGCTGGACGGGCTGTCACTGGTCGCGGCCCCCGGTCGGCTGACGGCGGTGCTCGGTCCCAACGGGGCCGGCAAGACCACGCTGATCCGCTGCTGCACCGGGCTGCTTCCCACCGACGCGGGCACGGTGACAGTGCTGGGCCGCCCCGCCGGGAGCGCCGAGGTGACCGCCCGGGTGGGGCTGATGCCGCAGAGCACCGGCGCCTGGTCGGGCATCCGCGCGGTCGAGCTGCTGCACCACCTCGCCGGTCTGTACGCCCACCCCCACGACGTCGACGCCCTGGTGCGTCGCTGCGGCATCGACGCCTTCGCCCGGACGCCCTACCGGCGGCTCTCCGGCGGGCAGCAGCAGGCGGTCAACCTGGCCGGCGCCCTGATCGGTCGGCCCGAGCTGGTCTTCCTGGACGAGCCCACGGCCGGGATGGACCCGCACGCCCGCCGCGCCACCTGGTCGCTGCTGACCGAGCTGCGGGCGGCCGGGGTGGCGATCGTCCTCACCACCCACGCCATGGACGAGGCCCAGGCTCTGGCCGACCACGTCTACATCGTCGACGCGGGCCGGGTCAGCGTGTCCGGCACGGTCGCGGAGCTGACCAGTGACGACCGGAGTCTCGAGGACGTCTTCCTGGCCCACACCCACGGGGCGGCCCGATGACCGTCCCCGCCGCGACCACCCTCGACCTCCGCCCCGCCCCCGGTGCCGCCCCGCCCCTCCGTCGGGTGCTGCGCCAGGCCCGGACCGAGGCGACCCTGCTGGTCCGCAACGGCGAGCAGCTGCTGCTGGCCCTGGTCATCCCGATCGGTCTGCTCGTCCTCGGCCGGATCATCGGCGGCTCCTTCAAGAACCTGACCGTGCTGGCGCCCTCGGTGCTGGCGCTGGCCGTCTGGTCCTCGGCCTTCACCTCGGTGGCCATCAGCACCGGGTTCGAGCGCCGGTACGGGGTGCTGGAGCGCCTGGCCTGCACCCCCCTGGGCCGGACCGGGCTGCTGACCGGCAAAGCCGTGGCCACCGCCGCGGTCGTCCTCGGGCAGCTGCTGGTGATCGGTCTGGTAGCGGTGGCGCTCGGCTGGCGGCCCGTCGTGACGCCCCTCGGCGGGCTGCTGTCGGTCCTCGTTGTGGTGCTGGCCGGGGTCGCCTTCAGCGGGTTGGCCCTGGCCAACGTCGTCTACGTGCTGCTGCTGGCCGGTGGCGCCCTCGTGCTGCCGCTCGACCGCTACCCCGGTCTCCTGTCGTCGGTCGTCGCGCTGCTGCCCACGGCCGCCCTCGGCGAAGGACTGCGGGCGTACGGTGTCGGCGCCACCCCGCTCTGGCCGCTGCTGTCGCTGCTGGTCTGGAGCGCGCTCGGCCTGATCGCCGCCTGGAAGGGATTCCGATGGACCTCGTGACCGCACCGCCCCGGTCGCCCGCGACGGGTGTGCTGCGCCTGGTCACCGGGGAGACCGCGCTGCGCCGGTGGGCGATCGCCTCGCTGGTGGCCAACATCGCCATCGTCGTCACCGGCGGCGTGGTCCGGTTGACGGCCTCGGGACTGGGCTGCCCCACCTGGCCACGCTGCACCGAGGACGCCTACGTCGCCCACCCCGCCCTCGGGCTGCACGGGGCGATCGAGTTCGGCAACCGGCTGCTGACCTTCGTGCTGATCGCCATCGCCGTCCTCACCTGGCTGACCGCGATGCGGACCAGCCCCCGCCCGCGGCGCGGGGTCCGGCGGATCGCCACCGCCATGGCGCTGGGCATCCCGGCCCAGGGGATCATCGGCGGCATCACCGTGCTGACCCAGCTCAACCCGTTCGTGGTGGCGCTGCACTTCCTGCTGTCCATGGTCTTGATCACGCTGTCGGTGTGGCTGGTCCGCGCCTCCCGCCGCTGGGCCCGCCGACCGGTGCGCCCGCTCACCGCCGGGGTGGTCACCTTCACCTTCGTGGCCATGTGGGTGGCGGTCTGGCTGGGCACGATGACCACCGGCTCGGGCCCGCACGCCGGCGACCTGGACGCCCGCCGGACCGGTTGGGACATCGTGCTGATCGCCCACCTGCACGCGTACGCCGTCTACGCCACCATCGCCGGCACCGTGCTCGCCCTGTGGCTGGCCCGGAGCCGGTCGGTCGTGCTGCTGCTGGCCGTCGAGGTGCTTCAGGCCGCGATCGGGCTCACCCAGTACCACCTGGGACTGCCCATCGGGCTGGTCGGGTTGCACCTGCTCGGCGCCGCCCTGAGCATCGCCGCCGTGGCCAACCTGCGGTTCTCCGTGCGGTCCGTCACCCCCGCGCCGCCGACCGAGACCCGTCCCGCGCCCACGGCCGCCGTCGCCGGGTAGACCGGGTCACCGGCTAGATCAGGCGCCAGTCGCGCTTCGCGTCGCCGTCCCAGCGGCGGACCCCGGTCACCGTCGCCGTCGCGGTGTCGCCGGAGAGCCGACCCAGCACGGCCGGCAGGTCCTCGGCCCGGGCCCGCCGGGCCAGCGTCAGGTGGCCGGTCCAGTGCCCGGGTCCGAACTGCCCGCCGAGTGACGCACCGCACCAGGACGCCACCCCCTCCTGCAGGGCGAGCAGCGGCACGCTGGGCACGACCTGACGGACCACCACGTACTGGCCGCGCCGCGGACCGAACAGCAGCACGGAGCCGATCACCACCTGCAGTCCCGGAGCTCCGCGGAGCAGACCGACGAGCTCGGTCTCGGGCTCGGGCACCGTGGGCCCGGCGAACAGGGTGATGTGGGGTCGGTGCGAACCGGAGTGGTGCGGCCGGTGCTCGCTGGGCAGCCCCGCCTCGTGCAGACGCAGCCACTCGCCGCGGATCAGGTCCTCGGTGCCGGCGTCCAGCAGGAGCTCGACCGACTGGGCCACGCCGGTC
>JBMDXL010000595.1:0-3183 GCA_048594465.1 Microlunatus sp.
AGCTCGACGCCGGCGCCCTGGTCCTGGGCGGGCACCAGTTCCTGGAGTCCTACCCGGAGTTCGGGCCGTACGCGCTGGGCGTGCTGTTCGCCAACCTGTCCGTCGGCCGGCTGGGCCCGGGGACGTACGCGGGTCTGGTCACGGTCGACGGCCAGCCGGTGGTCGTGCTCAACGGGTTCCACCCGCGTCAGCTCAGCTTCTTCACTGCCGACGACACCGTCTGCGTCTTCCTGCACGCGAGCAGCAGCACCGCGTGGGAGTCGCTGCGGGCCGACCTGATCGGCACCACCGACCCGGCCAAGGCGGACGCCGGGTCGATCCGGGGCACCCTCTACGCCGACCCCGCGGGCTTCGGTCTGGCCACCGTCTCCTCCAACTTCAACGGCGTGCACATGTCCGCCGGCCCGCTGGAGGGTCTGGCCGAGCTCACCCGCTTCTGCGGCGGCTCGCTCACCGAGTGGACCGGCGCCGCCGCGCGGGCCTCGGCCGGGGTCAGCGCCGACCGGACCGCTGAGCTGGCCGGCAACCCGACGTTGGACGCCGACGGCGAGCGTGGCTCGGCCTTCGACCTCACCGAGGGTCTGGACGCCGAGCCCGCGGCCACCCTCCTGGCCGGAGCCCAGCCCGCCGCCTGAGGCGCGGTCCGCTCGGGCCCCCGTCCCCACGGGGGTCGTGAACATTCCGTCACTCGACGGCAATGTGTGCTCCTGCCCCGCGGGACGCCGAACATTCCGTCACTCGACGGCTTCTTCGCAGCGGCACGCCAAGACCCCGAGCTTTCCTGGCCGGACACCGGCCGGAGGCTCTGATCGGACGTTCGGGCACCGGCGTCAGGTGACGCGCGCGGCCGCCTGCGCGTCCAGCCGGCGACCCAGCACGAAGCTGAGCACCCACAGACCGGCGAACATCCCGCCGACCACCCACATGGCCGGCGTGAGCAGACCGAGCAGGATGCCGACCGGCTGGGCCACCCAGCCGACCAGGTAGCCGATCGGCTTGCGCATCAGGCCCGCCGCGATCAGCGCCAGCAGCGCCGCCCCGCCCCCACCGAGTGCGGCCGCCGTCGGCGCGACCCCGGTGACCAGGATCATCACCGGCACGGCCAGACCGAACACCACGACCTCGAACAGCAGCACGCACAACAGCACGACCCGCATCGGGTTGCCGGCCGGCAGCGCGTACCTCATCGGCTCGAGCCCCCGCCTCGCCCATCGCCGTCGGAGTTGTCCGACTCCGGCGCGCCCGGATCCTGCTGGTCGGCGTCCCAGTCCGCGTACCGGCTCGCGTCCTCGGTGTCATCAGCGAAGGGGTCCTCGGCGAACGGGTCCTCGTCGTCGTCGGGCACGTCGGCGAGCGACTCGCCCTCCACCGCCACCCCGGTCAGGTCGGCGTCGACCAGGTCCTCGTCCACCGGGGCGTCGTCATCGAGGTCGTCGCCCGCGCCCTCCTCCACCCAGTCGTCGTCGGGGTCGGCGGCAGTCTGGGCGGCAGCGGAGTCCTCGGCCGCCTGCTGACGGACCAGCAGCGTCCTGGCTTCACCGACCAGCACCACCGAACCGGTCACCAGCACGCCGGCCGCACCGACGCCGTCCGCCTCGGCCAGGGTCACCGCGGTCTCCAGGGCGTCGTCCAGCCGGGGCGCCACGGTCACCCGCTCGGCCCCGAACACGCCCGCGGCCAGCTCGCCCAGCTCGTCGGCGGCCATCCCGCGGCTGGTCGAGGCCACCTGGGTGACCACGATCTGCTGCATCACCTCCGACCAGACCTCCAGCATCCCGCGGACGTCCTTGTCGCCCATGGCGGCGATCACCCCGACCAACGGGGTGAAGGCGAACGCCTCGGTGACCGCCGCGGCCGCCGCCCGCGCGCCGTGCGGGTTGTGGGCGGCGTCCAGCACGACGGTGGGCGAGCGCCGGACGACCTCCATCCGGCCCGGCATGGTGATCCCGGCGAAACCCTCCCGGACGACGTCGGGAGCCAGTGCCTTCATCCCCAGGAACGCCTCGGCCGCGGCCAGGGCCTGGGCCGCGTTGGCCGCCTGGTGGGCGCCGTAGAGGGGCAGGAAGATCTCGTCCACCGGACCCTCGGCCGCATTCAGCCGGAGCAGCTGACCGCCGACCGCGGGCACCCGGTCCAGCACCCCGAACTCGATGCCCTCCCGCTGCACCAGCGCACCGACCTCGGCGGCCCGCTGCAGCAGGACGTGGGCGGCCTCGGCCGACTGCCCGGCCAGCACGGCCAGGGCGCCGGGCTTGATGATGCCGGCCTTCTCGGTGGCGATCTCGGTGATGTTCGAGCCCAGGAGGTGGGTGTGGTCGAGGTCGATCGGGGTGATGACGGCCACGTCCCCGTCGGCCACGTTGGTGGCGTCCCAGGTGCCGCCCAGGCCGACCTCGATCACGGCCACGTCCACCGGGGCGTCGGCGAAGGCCGCGTACGCCATGGCGGTGACGATCTCGAAGAAGGTCAGGGCCACGCCGTCGATCTGCTGGGCGTCGACCAGCTCGACGTACGGGGCGATCTCGCGGAACACCTCGTCGAACCGGGCCTCGCTGAGCGGCTCCCCGTTGACGGCGATCCGCTCGGTCACGCTGGTGACGTGCGGGCTGGAGAAGCGGCCGGTGCGCAGACCGGCGGCGCGGAGCAGTCCCTCGATCATCGCCGCCGTGCTGCCCTTGCCGTTGGTACCGGTCACGTGGACGACCGGGTAGGCGCGCTGGGGATCGCCGAGCAGCTCGGTCAGCGCGGCGATGCGACCGAGGCTGGGCGCGACCCGGTGCTCGGGCCAGCGGCTGGTCAGGGCGGCGACGATCTCGGCGTGCGAGGCGTCCTCGGACAGGGTGGGAGTGTGCGACATGGCCCCCCGAGTCTAGGCCGCGGCCGCCGCCCCGATCCGCTCCGGCGCGTCGTCGTCGCAGTCGGCGAAGAACCCGCCGACCACGTCCTCCAGGTGCGCCACCGACGCCGCAGCGAACAGGACCGGCTGGTAGGTGGTGATGTCGTAGTGCTGGGTGGCCATCGCGGTCAGCTCCAGCGGACGGATCTCCATCTCGGTGAACTCGTCGATCTCGCCGTAGCTCGAGCAGATCCCCGCCCCGTACGCCTTGAGCTGCCCGCCGTCGTCCATCACCCCGAACTCCATGGTGAACCAGAAGACGTCGGCGATCACCTGGACCGTCTCGG
>JBMDXL010000596.1:0-5335 GCA_048594465.1 Microlunatus sp.
GAGATGAACGAGGCGTACGGCGCCTTCCTGACCGGACGCTGCCAGGTGCTGCCGGCCCGCACCACGGTGTTCGTGGGGCTGCCGCGGGAGGAGATGCTGGTGGAGATCGACGCCCTGGCCGTGCTCGGCGACTGAAGCCTCTGGTAGTCAGGACCCGAAACGGGGGGCGTCCGGGTCAGGACGCCGCGGACCGGGCGGCCAGGCTGTCGGCCAGCCGGTCCAGCCACTCAGCCACCCCGCTCGGCCCGTCCACCACCAGGTCGGCGAGCTCGGCGAGTGCGTCCTCCTCGTGCGAGGCTGAGCAGACCAGCAGACCCGGGATGCCCTCGGTGCGGAACTGCTCGACCGCCCGGAAGGCCGGCAGGTCGCCCAGGTCGTCGCCGGCGAAGATGATGCAGCCGACACCGGTCTCGGCCACGATGGCGCGCAGCGCGTCGCCTTTGTCGATGCCCGGCGCGCGGATCTCCCAGACGTTCTTGCCCGGCTCGAGCCGAAGGTCGTGCCGGTCGGCCAGCTCGGCCAGCGGCTCGGCCAGCCGGTCGAAGGCGGCGGCCGGGTCGTCCAGCTCGCGGGTGTGCACGCCGATGGCCCGGCCCTTGTCCTCGATCCGGGCGCCGTCCAGACCGAGACCGGCCAGCAGCCCCGGAAGCTCCTCCTGGACGTGCGTGATGCCCTCGGGGGTCGGCGGGAGGTCGAACCGGTCACCGTCGGCGTCCCAGCGCTCGACGCCGTACTGGCCGAGCACGGTCATCGACGCCAGGCCCTGGGCCTCCCGGAAGCCGCCGAGGCGGACCGCGGTGCGGGCGGGGCGGCCGGTGATGACCACGATCGAGCCCAGCAGCGAACCGAGCCGGGACAGGGCGGACACGGCGGCCGGTTCCGCGTGGGCGGACTCCGGGTCGTCGATGATCGGGGCCAACGTTCCGTCGAAGTCGAGCGCGAGCATCGTCTGCTCGGGTCGCTCCATCACCGTGCGCATCGCGTCGAGTCCCGCGTCCGAGACCGGGCCCGTGCCACTCATGGGAGGAGCCTCCCACGACCGGGCCCGGTCGGCCCAACCCACCGTTTTCTCGTGCCCGGCGACCCGACCCCGGGCGGCGGGCTATGGTCACAGGGATGCGTGACACGAGAACAGAGCGGTTCGAGGTGGGACGACGATGAGCGCGGCGAGACGACGGACGAGCAGGCGAGCCTCCTTCGTGGTGGTGGCCAACCGGCTGCCGGTGGACCGGGTGGAGAACCCGGACGGCTCATTGGAGTGGCGCACCTCACCCGGCGGGCTGGTGACCGCCTTCGAGCCGGTGATGCGGACGCACCGGGGTGCCTGGGTCGGCTGGCCCGGGTCGCCCGACGACGACATCGAGCCGTTCACCCACAACGACCTGCAGCTCGAGCCGGTGCACCTGAGCGCCGACGACGTCGAGCTCTACTACGAGGGCTTCTCGAACGGCACCCTGTGGCCGCTCTACCACGACGTGGTCGCGCCCCCGGCCTACCACCGCGACTGGTGGGACCGCTACGTGAGCGTCAACGAGCGCTTCGCCGAGGCAGCGGCCCGGGTGGCCGACGAGGGCGGTCAGGTGTGGATCCAGGACTACCAGCTCCAGCTGGTCCCGCAGCTGCTCCGCCAGCTGCGCCCGGACCTCAGGATCGGCTTCTTCCTGCACATCCCGTTCCCGCCCACCGAGCTGTTCCAGCAGCTGCCGTGGCGCAGCCAGATCCTGCAGGGGCTGCTGGGGGCGGACCTGGTCGGCTTCCAGCTGCCGGGCGGGGCCCAGAACTTCGTCCGGCTGGTGCGGCAGCGGTTCTCGTACGAGACCCGCCGGGACCGGATCCGCACGCCGGACGGCCGGACCGTGGTGGCCCGGGCGTACCCGATCGCCATCGACTCCTCCAGCATGCACGACCTGGCCATGTCCGACGAGACCGCGGCCCGCGCGAAGGAGATCCGCGAGGACCTGGGCAACCCGACGACGATCTTCCTGGGGGTGGACCGGCTCGACTACACCAAGGGCCTGCCGGAGCGGATCCGCGCGTTCGGCGAGCTGGTCGCCGACGGGGCCATCGACCCTGCCGAGGCGGTCTTCCTGCAGGTGGCGACGCCGTCCCGGGAGCGGGTCGAGCAGTACCGGATCCTGCGCGACGACATCGACCGGCTGGTCGGCCGGATCAACGGCGACACCGGTCTGCTCGGCCGACCCCCGATCATCTACCTGCACAACTCCTACCCGCGGGAGGAGATGGCGGCCATGTACCGGGCGGCCGACGTCATGGTGGTCACCCCGCTCCGCGACGGGATGAACCTGGTGGCCAAGGAGTACGTGGCCTGCCGGGACGGTGACAACGGCGCGCTGGTGCTGAGCGAGTTCACCGGGGCGGCCAAGGAGCTGCGGCAGGCCTACCTGGTCAACCCGCACGACATCGACGGGCTCAAGTCGACCATGCTCGCCGCGGCCGGTGACTCCGCCCGGAACAAGGCCCGCCGGATGCGGATCATGCGGCGGCACGTGTTCGACCACGACATCGACCACTGGGCCGGTCAGTTCCTGGACGACCTGAGCAAGCTGGGTCCCGGCAGCGACTACTGACGGCGCCGACGTGACGACACAGGAGCCCCGACCGGTACGGCGCTGGTGGAGCCGGTCGCGGGGTGTCCCTCCGGATGCGCACCAGAGCTGGCGGACCAGTCTGACCGAGGTGCCCGGCCGTCCGGCGCGCATCCTGGCCTGGGCGCCGACCGCCGAGGGCGGTCTGGTGCTGCTCAGTCCCGCGGTGATCTCGGTGCTGCGGGAGGCGGGCTGGCGGCACCACGGGTGGCACGAGATCGAGCGGGGCGGCTGGAACGCCGAGACCGCCCAGCTGCGGTGGCAGACCTACGCGGGCGTCCGCGGCGCCGTGGCCCTGCCCGATCCGGCGCGGGTGCCGGAGGTGTTCCGCGAGCGGGTCGACGCCAGCGTCGTGTTCGAGCGGTTCGTGCCGCTGGACGGCAGCGGCGACCGCGGGGTGGTGGTCAGCGGACGACGCGACCTGGCGGGCGGCGGCACCGATCTCACCTGGCACACCACCCTCACCCGGGGCGTCAGCTGGCGGACCCCCGGGGTCCGGGAGCTGGCCGACACGTCTCTGGCCTCGCTGCGGCACGAGTACGACGAACGCTGATCGGGCTGCTAAAGTACGTAGCCGCGTCACACGCGATCCCCTGTAGCTCAGTTGGCAGAGCGCTTGACTGTTAATCAGGATGTCGTTGGTTCGAGTCCAACCGGGGGAGCTTCAGCACAGGGGCCGGCCCGTCAGCCGGCCAGCCTCTCCCGCTCCCCCTGGGGGCACACCTCACGCAACCGCTCCAGGGCCCGCCGCTCCGCCCGGCGCACCCGGTTGGGGGTCACCCCGAGCACCCGACCCACCTCGGCGTAGCCGAGCGGTTCGCCGACGAACCCGAGACGCAGCTCGAGCACCCGCCGCTCGAACCCCTCGAGCATCCCGATCAGGTCCACCGCCCGCTCCCCCGGCGCCGCCTCCGGCTCGGGGTCCTGCGCTGCGATGTCGTCGACCTCGTCCAGACCGCAGGGCTGCTCGTGGGTGAGCAGCCGACTGGTCCAGTCGCTCGACCGACCCAGGGCCGCCGCCACCTCGGCCGCACTCGGCAGTCGTCCCAGCTCCTGGGCCAGCACGGCCTCGATGCCGCGCGCGTGCCGGAGCTGGGTGGCCCGACTGGCGGGCAGGTTCAGCGAGCCCAGCAGCCGGGCGCTGGCCGCGCCGGTGAAGGCCCGTATCCAGAGCAACCCGTAGGTGGCGAACCGGCTGCCCCGCCGGCAGTCGTAGCGGTCCACGGCGATCATCAACCCGAGACACCCCTCCTGGAACAGGTCGGCGTCCGGCAGCCCGGCCCGTTGTCCGGCCTGGTGGGCCACCATCGAGACCAGGCGGAGATTCGCCTCGACGTAGCGACGGCGGGCCTGCTCCCCCGTCACGACCTGCCAGCGGAGCTCCTCGGTGGTGGCGCCGTGCGGCCGCTCGTCGCGGTCGAGCGCCTCCGCGGCCAGGATCCCGGCCTCGATCTGCAGGGAGAGGATCACCTCCTCCTCCGCGGTGAGCAGGGAGGCGGCCTGGGGTGCGGAGGTGTCCATGCCTCACTGTCGGCCGGTGACCGGAGACCCGGCAACTCCCGGGTCGGGGTTATCCACAGAACGACCCGACGCCCTCCGAACGGGGCCGGGCCGCCGTCGGACGACCGGGCTGCGTCGGCGCCGCGCGGGGTCCTAGACGGCGCCTCGGAGACTCTCGGCGTGCAGCTGGCTGCGCCGGGCCTCCAGCACCACCAGCTCGGAGAACATCTGGTTGTACGTCGTCGCGTTCTCCACCGGGTTGGTCCGCTGCAGCTTCGACTTCAGCTCGGCGACCTGGCGCATCACCGTCAGCAGCCGGAGCTTGGCTGCGTTGGCCTGGACGTAGTGCTCGGTGGCCGGTCCGTGCAGGGACAGCGGCTCGACCGCCAGCGCGGCCACCAGCGAGGCCAACAGGGGGTGCGGCACGGCGGTGGCCACCTGGTGCACCCAGGCGGCCCCGGCGGCCGGGTCGTCGCGGTGCTCGGCGCGGGCGTTCTGGATCGAGCGGAACACGGCCGCGTACGCCCGGTGGGTGAAGTCGGTGGCGTCGAGCTCCAGCCAGTCCGGCTCGAACAGGACCGGGGCCTGGAGCAGCAGCTTCATCGTCTCGCGCTCGGTCACCAGCAGCCGGTCGTCGGGCTCGGGCAGCCAGCGGCGCTCCGCGGCGGCGGTCGACGACCCGGCCGCCGGGGTCTCGATCGGGCCGGAGCCGGTGCGGGGGGCATCAGAACCGGTGCCGGCCGCGGGACCGGAGTCGGCTCGACGTCCGTCGGTCCGCTGGTCGGAGCGGTCGGGTCGCGCCGCGGACCGCATCACCTCGCGGCGCACCTCCTCCATCTCCATCCCCAGCATCCCCGCGAGCTCGCGCACGTAGCCGCCGACCAGTCCGCTGTCGCGGATGCTGCTGACCAGCGGCGCCGCCTCCCGCAAGGCGGCCAGCCGGCCGTCGGCGCGGTCGAGGTCGTGCTGGGTCAAGATGTTGGCCATCACGAACCGGTAGAGCGGCACCCGCCGGGCCACCAGCTCCCGGACGGCCGCGTCGCCGTGCTGCAGGCGGAGGTCGCAGGGGTCCAACCCGGACGGCTCCACCGCGACGTAGGTCTGGGCGATGAAGTTGGCGTCGCCGCCGAACACCTTCAGCGCGGCGGCCTGGCCGGCCGCGTCGCCGTCGAAGGTGAAGATGACCTCACCGCGGAAGGCGTCGTGGTTGCCCATCAAGCGGCGCAGCA